>NVWW01000062.1 GCA_002746335.1 Flavobacteriales bacterium
CAGAATGTAGGCATCAGTGCAACAGGTGTTGTTCCTGATGCTTCATCAATGCTGGATGTAGTCTCTACGACAAAGGGAATGCTGATACCGAGAATGACCCAGGCACAGAGAGATGTAATTTCTACACCGACCTTCAGTTTACTGATCTTCCAAACCGACAATAGCCCCGGCTATTATTGGTTTGATACGCTGGGAGTGGATACATGGAAACGCCTGGCCACCGGTGGCGATGCCGGATGGACAGATGATGGAACGGTGGTTCGCCTCACCACCATTACAGACCTTGTCGGCATTGGAACTGCAAGCCCTGGTGCAAAATTAGATCTACGTGGACAGATGAACATGCCAGATGGGCATAAAATTAAAATCAGATCAAACAGCGGGGGCCAAGGACTCGAATTTTACACCAGTAGTTATTTTGCCGGAGAAACATGGGGAACACGCTTTTGGAAACAAGATATCGGTGGTGGCATACCGCTCCACATTCAAACACAATCAGCATCAACATGGTATAACTCTGTGGACATTGACCACGGACAAAGTGCAACACATCCTTCGCTTAGAACATATTACAGAACTTACCTGGCAACTGATGGTGGTAATGTCGGTATCGGGACGGTAGCACCTACAAGCCAGTTGCACATCAATGAAGATGATGCAGCCACGGCACTATACGTCACAGGTGGAAACTTAGGCTCACTATTGGCCATGTTCGAACGGGATATAGGATCATCAGAAAAATTCTCAATACAAGCTTCTAACAGCGATGTTTGGACYCGATATGAAGTGAATCCKGGTGTTGGCACCGACTGGAATRTTGGGGTTGACGAAACAAATGATAATTATTCAATTTGGACRGGACTTGTTGCACCAGGCACTACMGATAAATTTTCTATTACGCCTGCTGGCAATGTCGGCATCGGGACGACAAGTCCCTCAGAGAAGCTGGAAGTTGAAGGAACAAGTACCACGAAGATTCGGATTGATGGAAATACAGGAGGTGGTGCACCGGCACATGCTGCTCTCTTACACCTGAATTCCAATATTGACTACCGCGGACGTGGAGTGGTGATGTCGACAACTGATGCTGCTGAAGCTTGGTTTGCAGGTGTTCCTTATACTGGTGGAGGCTATACGATTGGACGGAATGCCGATGCCAACCTGGCGGGTTATACAGCGAACTCAAAATTCTTCATCAATGACGCAGGCAATGTCGGCATCGGGACAACGGGGCCGGTCTATAAATTGGATATCGAAGGCATTGGAACGAGTGGCGGTTTGAGAATAAGTCCCAAGGTATCTACAAACAGAGTTTTTCAGGTGTTAGACAGAAATGACGTTGAGTTAATGCGCGTTGATGATGCGGGAGAGGTTGGTGTCTTCTTGTCAGGTAATACTTTGGTAGCAAGAAGTAACGGAAACGTTGGTATCGGGATTTCGGCCCCTGTAGAAGAACTCGATGTGGTGGGTAACATAAAGGCAAGCGGAACTGCCTATTGGGGCAGCAGCGGGACAAGAACAGAAACAAAAGATGTTGCAGGGGCTTTGGGAGGGAGGTCCGGTTATTATGAGACATCTACTGCTACAACTGCTGAAAACTGGCCTGTAGCCGGTACTTGGTGGCATCTCTTGGAAGCAAGGCACAGTAACATAACAAATAATTATGCCATGCAGATTGCCGGTAGCTTTTTTGATCAGGATTTTTGGGTGAGAAAGACAAACAATAGTGCTACAACAGCATGGGCAAAATTAATTACTACGGCTAATATAGGCAGCTACGGTGATAATCTTGGTAATCATATAGCTACTACAAACCTTAATATGAGTAACTTGGAAATTGATAATACAACTTATTACGATGTATTAGCAGGGAACGGATATGGAATCAGGTTCTGGCAAAGTAATTCTTATGCCATTAACATGGGAAATGCCGCTGAATTCCAATATGGACAAGTTACTGATTATAGTATCAAAATGAATATGAGTAGTACTGCTGGTAGAGGTTGGACATGGGGAATTGATGCGGCTGTCCCGGTAGCTTCGATCAGCAATACTGGTCACATGTCACTTGCCGGTAACCTTTACGGTGATGCAGGTGACCAGCTATACAAATGGCGTGGATTGTACTTCACATGGTCCACAAGTTACGGCACGAATACCCAGCACTCCATTCGTTCAACATATGGGGATACCTACGGGGATAATATTACACTCAATTCGTTCAACCACATCCGTTTTAACTTAGATGCCAACAACAACAACGCTACTTCTTATTTTGAACTAGGCGATAATACTACGGCAACWGCTAACATTATTTTCAGGATCCAAACTGGTGGAGATATAGCCCTCAATGGAAAACATGCAATCAGAAGTAACGATAGTTGGCTGAGATTGAACCAAAGTAATGCATTTACAAGTGGAACATATACTCCTTATCTAATGAGAGCGGATGGTGGTTATCAAGTTGATGGAAACCAGGTRATTGATGCAGATGCCGGCTGGCACAGGTCTTATGGCAATAAAGGCTGGTATAACAGCACTTGGGGCGGTGGCGTATGGATGGATCAAGGCACTTACGTTCGTGTTTATAACGGGAAAGGGTTYACTGTTCCAGGCAGTGTAGGTATCGGAACTACWGCACCTTCAACAAATCTGGAYGTAAATGGAACAGTACGCATCAGAGGCGGGGCGCCAAACCCWGGAGAYGTGCTGATGGCAACAAGYACCAATGGAACWGCCACYTGGGAAGATGTGAGYACAAGAGCTGTGGGMGCTAAAACTTATACAATCACCACTCATAGTAGTGCTGATGACTGGTGGAATATAACCGGATATACAGGTTGGTTAAGTGTTAATCCTGGCGATTTTATTAAAATGGAAGGAGCATTCTTAACAGGACTTTTAGGCGGCTCCGGAAACGATGACTATTTTTGGAGAATATTCATGGATGGAACAAGCGGTTGTGCAGATGTATATTTTAATCAGGCAGGGGCTTACAGGCCTGATGAATCTTCCAGCAATCATGACAATGTCAAATATTGTGGCTACCTAGAATACTGGATTTCCACYTGCACSGGCCAGGTACGTTTTATACTTCAATTGGTAAATACAGGTAATGATAGTTATGATGTTAGGGACAGAGTAGTTATTGCCACAAAGTTTTAGATATCGTATATTATAGCTATACAAAAGATGCAAAATCAACTTAAGATAGCATTTGTATATTCAATAGTARTTATAGTTGGTTGGCTAAGTATATTTACTTGTTATGCACAAGGTATTGACGAACAAAGGCAATTAGAAATAACAACTGATCAATCGGATAAATATTCTTCTCCGACAATCAATAACCARGATAACAATAAAATGATTGGTGACATAAACATTGAAGAAAAACGCACAGATGAGAGACAATATGATGCAGCGTTGATTGACGATATGGGAAGAAAACAAAATGAAAATGCCAATCGCAGTAAGTCAAGTTACATGGAAATACCTGATAGCTACCAACAAGATAGTGATGGCTCTTATTTAAGAACTGATGATGAACAAATTGACGACAACTATACTCCTATACAAGAAAAGCAAATTATTAATCACAATTCGCAAGAGAAAAATAAATTACCCGCATCCGAACCAAACCTAAATAAAGATCAAATTGAAAAGGATGAAGAAAAAGAAAACCAAAACACAGAAAAATAAAATCAAAACAATACAATGAATTAAAACCTAGTGAAGATGAAAGAAAACAAACTTAATGCTCTTAACAACTGATGATTACGAAAATAATATGGCTGTAATCTTAATTATGAAAAACTAACCAGAACACTGTAGTGCGCTCAACAAAGAACAATAGTTGGTTAATTAATTTTGCAGATTCAAATTACTTCCGTAAATTTATCAACCCTTTTCAAGCATTATTACTTTTTATATGAAAAAGCTAACAACAACCGCCATTTTACTAATTGCTTGCGTTATTTGCATTTCGCAGGGTATATACAACAATGGAGGTGATATCGTTATCAATAGCAGTGCGTACGTGGTTATTGATGGTGCCAGCGGCAACTATTACACCACAGGAAATGGCGAGGTTGAATTTACTAATGCCACTGTTGGCTACCTTGATGTTGATGGTAATTGGACAGACAATAACGCAGCGAATCAGGCCGTTAAAAATGCAGTCAACAACATGGGATGGGTAAGGTTTAAAGGAAGTGGTACACAAACGATCAACTGCAGCGGAAGGGCGGCAAGCACCATGGAATTCCCACATTTGGAAGTTAATAATACTGAAGCCAGTGCAGCGGCTGATGTAACATTTAGTGCCAGTGATGATGATGTAAAAGTGAAAGGGCAGCTCACACTTACAGACGGTGTTGTTGAAACAGGAAACAATGTTTTGCACATGGAAAGTGCCACAACAGGTGACTTAACAGCATATAGCAATCAAAGTTTTGTTTATGGTACCTATGGCGGAGTGGGTACAGAGGGTGGCTTGCGAAGAGAAATTTCAGGTGTAGCTACTTATGAATTTCCAGTAGGAAGGAGCAGCACGCCCACTACCAACTATCACCGGCTTAGCTTATTGGCTAATGGTTTGGYAACTACCACTGATTTAATTGTTTCAGTAGGTAGTATTGTTGARGGCGGTTCAAATGTAGATGTTAATTTAAGCACCTYTGAAGAYGGYACAGCTATYACTGATATGAAAGGGGAAGCGGCAGGCAACTGCCTCGGTTGGAACATGACACCTGATGCACCGCCAACAGGCGGAAATTATGGACTGCAATTATGGACTGGAAATCATGAAGTATTAACAGACAACAAGTTTACAATACTGAAAAGGCCCAGTGGCTCTGCAAACTACTCTACTTGGGATACGTTTGATGGCGCTACAACCATACCCGCTGCAGGAGCGGCAGGCAGGACAAATGCTTCGGGATATGCCGAAAAAACCCTCTTTACCTCTTTTTCTGAGGTGGGCGTTGGCGAAGGTGGCAATGTTTTACCAATTGAGCTTTTGTCTTTTACAGGAAAATGTGAAACTAATAAAAATACTCTTAAATGGGAAACGGCTACAGAAACCAACAATGATTTCTTTACTATTGAGCGAAGCATAAACGGGCAGGATTTTACGGTAATTGGTACCGTAGCAGGTGCAATAAACAGCAACACGGTTATACCTTATGAGTTTACCGATGAAAACACTTTTCCTGTAACAGTTTACTACCGCTTAACTCAAACAGATTTGAATGGCAAGTATGAAGTTTTCGCAACAATTGCAGTCGAAGGATGCGAAGGTGGTATTGATGTTGATGTGATTAACATTTATACCTATAATTACAAGGATGTGATTGTCTCTGTTTTAGCAACTGCAGACAAGGATTATACAGCTACTTTGTATGATGTAACAGGAAAACTGATAATCAATACATCGCTGCATGCGGCAAAAGGAGCCAATCACTTTACACTTACCTCAAAACGGTTGGCAACCGGTGTTTATATGGTGGTATTGAGAAATGAGCAGGAAGTGATACCAGAAACAGTGTTTATTCGTTAAAACGCTACGAGTTTTTCCCTGAGTTTTTCTATCGGAAACCCTACTACATTCGAGTACGAGCCATTAATTTTTTCAATAAATCGGTTTATGTTTTTTCCTTCTTCGCGGTTTTCTTGTATGCCATAAGCGCCTGCCTTATCGAAGGGTTGGTAGTTTTTGATGTACTCAGTGATGCTTTGCTCAGAGATACCCCTAAAATAAACCGAAGTTGAATCATAAAAAGAGTGGGTTTTCTGCTTTGTTTTCAAGTAAACTGCAGTAATGACTTCGTGCTCTTTGCCAGAAAGCTCATTCAGCATTTTAAACGCTTCTTTTTCATCTTTCGGTTTTCCCAGAATTTTTTCTCCTAAACAAACGATGGTATCTGCTGTAATGATAAGTTCGTTATCGGCCAGTTCATTATCAAATTCCCTGGCCTTCAGTTCAACCAAGTAAAGTGCTACCTGTTCTTTTTTTAAATCCGCGGGGTAGCTTTCAACAATTTCTTTGATCTTTATTGTAAATGAAACCCCCATTTCCTGAAGCAATTGTTGTCTTCTCGGGGATTTGGAAGCAAGGATGATATTGAATTTAGAGGTTAGAATTTTTAAAATGGATTTCCATAATTGATGATGTAATAAGCCATCAACGCATACATAATTCCCATTACTGAAACAGCTTTGTTAGCATTGCTGGTAAAGAGGAAGTGCTGTCGCTCGTTGGCCTTCATKGTTTTTGCAATGACGTAAATAATYGGRAYAACAATRGCARCCCCRATGTAAAGGGCTGATAATAAATCAGCCAGAAAAYGYTGATGGAYGAGYACTAATCCRGCAAGCGTAATAAYATAAATTCCGATTACAATATACTTTGCAATGTTTACACCCCATACGATRGGAATRGTCTCACTGTCGTACTCCTCATCGCCTTTTGTATCGGCAATATCTTTKGTGATTTCACGTGCCAGAGTAAGTAGAAAGGCAAAACAYGCATAGCCGATAATCCAATAGGCAATGAAGTTGAAATTAACTTTGTRCATATTGAGAATATTGGCATAATTATTATGCAACAGTGGAATTTCAAAAAGCCCCACAATGAGCGGTACGAGCGCAGCCAGTAATGCAATAATAAGATTGCCGAGCAACAAGTAATGCTTGAAAAGCGTGGCGTAATACCATAGCGACATAGCTGCAAAAGCGTGAATCAGCGCAAGTTTCCACATACCTACTTTCATCGCTACATATCCACCAATCAGGATTCCTAGAATGTTGATGACGATGTGTGCCCCCATTGCTACTCTTCGCTTGATGTGCCTGCCAACGATGATTTTTTCGGGTTTGTTGACACGGTCAATTTTCAGGTCGAAATAATCGTTTATGATGTTACCAGCAGCGGCAATCATCACCGTGGAAAGAACCAGCAGGAAGAAATCGAATTCGCTCATCTGCAATTTCAAGTCCCACTTGTACAACAGTCCATTAACCATSGGTTCGATAATGCACCAGCGCATTAAATACTGGGTGAGAATAATGATGAGTAAATTAGGCCAGCGAATTAGTTTAAGGAAAGCAATGATGGGATTCATTGGGAATAAGAATTGAGCTGAATACTTTTGCTAATAAGGCTGTACAATTCCTGCCATTCAGGTTTGTTATTCAGCATTTCAAGATGCTTTTTCAGTACCTTTTCGTCTTTCCGAATAGCAGGSCCAGTTTGTGTTTTTTTTGGTGAATTTTCYTTGATYTTTTCGGTGGTTTCTGCAATGAGKGGCTTTAAAATTTCAAAAGGAATTYYATTTTCTGAAAGAATTTCTTCTGCAACSCCATATAGGTGATTGGTGAAATWACATGCAAAAACYGCTGCCAAATGAATGATTTTTCGTTGCTCGGAGTTGATAAAATGCACGCTGTTTGAAAGAGATTGAGCTAATTCAGATAGTGTTTGCTCATTTTTTTTTGAATTTGCTTCAATGCAAATGGGAATCTCAGAAAAAACAACTTGCTTTTCCTTCGTAAAAGTTTGAAGCGGATAAAATACTCCGTAATTTTCTGAACAGTTTTTCAAAATATCCATTGTAATGCTACCCGAAGTGTGTACAATCAACTTGTCATTCACATTGATTTTATGGGCTACTTCTTCAACCGCATTGTCAGTTACAGCAATGACGTATGAATCCGCATCTSGATTCACRTTTTCAATTYGGTCAGTAAAATCAGCKTGCAGTTTTTCTGCCAAAGCTTTTGCATTGGAAAGTGTTTTGCTATAGAYCTGCACAATGCTGTGCTTTTTTTCGCATAGCGTCTTTCCCAAATGCGTGGCCACATTGCCCGAGCCAATGATGACGATTTTTTGGTTCATCTTTTTATCCTGTTCCAAACAGCTATTACAGTGCCCAAAACCATCAAAATACAGCCGCACCAAAGAATGTTGATGCCTGGAAAGATAATTGCTTTCATCACGATGAATTCCCTTTTGTTCGAATTTTTCTCAGCTACTGAAATATCAATCGTGTTTTCTTCTGGATTGATTTTTTCGAACGAAAAGCGAAGCCCAAGTTCTTCCACTTCGTCAATAATAGTATAGGCTTGTGCCTTGTTTTTTAGCACGAAAATAGGCTGTGCATCGTATGTTTCTCCGGTTTTGTCAATCAAGCTGAGTTGCGCGCCAACGGCAATGTCCGAGTCATTCAAACCGAACTCTTCTATGTTTACCGCTCGGTTGAAACTTTCCAGCACGATGATGCTGTTGGATGAAAACATGCTATCGCCAACTGCCAGCGTGAAGGTTTTTGGTTCGGAATACTCATTCTGTTTTTCTGTTTCTCGCTCTTCTATTTCGGCATAGGTTACGTGCGTGTAAATGTCTTTGTGCAAAAAATGGCGGGTGTCTGGCTCTGCCACGTTGCCCATTTTCGGGTTGAGCTGCAGGCGGGGAAACAATGAGAATTCAGTTTTTATCTTTCCAGCTTCATCTTTTTTCATGTATTCCACTTCGTAATAAACGTTAATGCCTTCCCTCTCTTTTCCTTTGTACGATACCGAATAATCGCCCATTTTCAGTGTGTCGTCTTTAAGCATCAAAATGTTTTTGTGGTTTTCGTACTGCTCGCCCAATTGCGTCACATCAATGCCCGAAGTGTTTGAAGAAATCACTTCCTGCTTTGACATTGAAATCAGTGCGCCCAGCAGCATTAGCCCGAATCCGATATGTGCAATGCTCATTCCTGCCTTTGGTATTTTTCCTTTTAGAATTCGGAAAAAATAATCAATGTTGGCGAAAACTGCAAAAGATGAAGTGAACAAGAGCAGCAGATAAAAAATGTTGGTCAATGACAAGAGATACCCTGTTGAAGCAGTGAAAATCAATGAGATAATTAGTGAAATATTTAATTTTTTGATAAAAGTGCTGAAGTCGGTTTTCTTGTACTTAAGGAAAACAGTAAAGCCCATTAGCAATGCCACGATGATGGCAATAGGGATTTGAATTTTGTGGTATTCCTCAATTACATCACCTTTGATGGCGAGCGATGTGCCCAGGATTTTATTGATGACAGGGTAGGAAGTTAAGGCCGATATGTAAATGGCAGAACAAAACAGCACGATGGCACCAATGAGCATCCAGAATTCCCGCGACCACAGTGCTTCTTCTTCTTTCGCTTTGGGTATTTCTCTCGCTCGTGTAATGAGCAGCACGATTCCAAGTAACAAATAGCCGAGCAGAAATATAAGTAATTGCCCGGACATCCCTAAATCGGTGAACGCGTGTACCGAAGTATCACCCAAAATGCCACTTCGAGTTAAAAATGTAGAGTAGAGAATAAATATAAAAGTGATAATAGTGAGAAAAAATGCCATAACGAGCGAACTGCCTTTGTTTTTGTGAATCATCATCACGTGCGCTGCGGCAACAAAAGTGATCCAGGGCACCAGCGATGCRTTTTCAACAGGGTCCCATGCCCAAAAGCCGCCAAAGCTAAGCGCTTCGTATGCCCAAGCACCGCCCATCAAAATACCCAGCCCGAGTATCCCGACTCCAAAATACGCCCACGGAATGGCGGGTTTTGTCCATTCATTGAATCGCTTTTTCCACAATCCTGCGATAGCGAAACAAAATGGTGGTAAAGTTGTGGCAAAGCCAAGAAAAAGGGTAGGGGGGTGGATGGTCATCCAGTAGTTTTGCAGCAGTGGGTTGAGCCCCCTGCCATCAAGCATGTCCAAATAATTTGGGTTTTGAAAAAGCGGGATGTTGGCAAAATCAAGATGTTCGCGCAGCAAAATGTTGAACGGACTGCTGCCGATTTTGTAATCGTCAATAAAAATACCGAGCAGCATCATGGCAAGAAATATTTGCACTGATGATAAAACAGTCATTACAGGYGCCTGCCAGTTTTTGGAAGTGTACATCAAAACCAAGCCCAAAACCATGTGCCAGAACATCCACAGCAGGAAGCTGCCTTCCTGTCCTTCCCAAAAGCAGGAAAAGATGTAGCGCACAGGCATAACTGCATTGGAATGCTGCCATACGTAGTGATACTCGAACATCTGGTTGAGCAGCATGTAAAAAAGGGTGAGAATAATAAATATAACTGCTGATGCATGCACCCAAAAGGCGGTTCTGCCTATTTTTTTCCATGCAGTTGCTTGCTCATTCTCTCTCGAACCGAAAAAGAAAGCAATAGTTGAAAGTAAAGCGAATGAAAAGGCGATGATGACGAAAAGATTCCCGACATTTCCTGCCCAAAGGTGTTCGCCAATGTATTTAATTTCTTCCATTTAGTTGGTGAAAAGAAAGGCGCAAAGGTCGCAAAGATTTGTTAAAATGCAGCGAAGGATAAATGAAGATTAAACGGCTAAATTTCCTGCGAGCCGTCATTGTATTTTGACGGGCACTTCATAAGCACTTTAGATGCATGGAAACTTTCACCTTTCGCTTTACCGATGAGCACAATTTTCTCAGAACGTTCAAAATCCTGAGGCTTTGGTTCGCTGAGAATCACTTTTCGTTCAACGCCTGCCGTATCATTCATAAAAAAGATGAACTCGTTGGCATTGGACATGGGGTCGTAAACTTGTTCTTTGCCGCGGTTCAGCGTACCGATAACGTGGAATTCGTTGCCGGGATGGGCAAATGCTGTATTAAAGTCAGCATATGTGCTCGAATCAGAAAAGGTACTCAAAATCACCCCGATTGAAAAGGCAATGGCTACAACTCCTATGATGCTTAAAGGTTTCATTTTTCTTCTGCCTGTTGTTTTTCCAGTTTGCTTAATTTTCTATCAATGCTTATTAAGTAAATCACAATTCCAATAAAAATCATGACTAAAACAGCAACTACCACGTAAATTTTTCCGGAAGCGCGCAACACATCGGCCATTTCAGTGGTTCCTTGTGCATGCAAAGTTACAAATGAAAACAATACCAGTAAAATAGAAAATACCTTCTTAATCTTCATTTTCAATAGTTTTAGCTAATTTATTGTCATCGAGAATTCCTTCATTAATTCCTTCTTGTCTTCCAAAATCGTTGCCATAAATTAATTTGAGTTGCAGCTTTTCCATTCGAATCTTGATTTGCAAAATCCATACACCCAGCAAAGTCCAGCCAATTATGGCGGGGTAGAAGACCAAACGCATGTTGCTGTTTAAATCGTAAACGTCAAAACCAGGGTTGCCTCCTTGGCCTGGATGTAGAGAATCAACTCCCTCCATTCGGGGCAATACCCAAATGAACACAATCATCATAACAAAAGCAAAAATGTTGTAAACCGCAGCTACTTTTGCTCGCTTGTATTCGTCATCCATCGAATTCCGCAAAATCAAATAAGCCATATATGCCAGCATAGTTATGGCAGCCCCGTTTAATTTTGGGTCGCTTACCCACCATGCTCCCCATGTGAATCGTGCCCAAATCATGCCCGTTGCCAAGCCGAGAAAGCCTAGTAGCATTCCGATATTTACTGCCTGAGAAGCCACAATATCATCCTCGATTTTAAGTCCCGATATAAATTTTATACTGTAAACCCCGGAGATAATGAGTAAGGTCATCATCGCAAACCACATGGTAACGTGAAAATACAGGTTACGGATAGTTTCGTTTAAAATTGGCATTGCTGGAACATCAGTCAAAAGCCCTCCAACGATAGCGTAGAGCACTAAAATTACTGCAATTGCCTTCCACCAGTTTTTCATTTATAAATTACAAATTACGAATTACGAATTACGATTTTGTTTAGACGTTTTTAAAGCAGAAGTGAAAATAGCGACTAATTCGCTGGCTTCTTTGGTGATGTCAGCCATTAGTTTTTTCTGAACCAAGCCTACTTCAATTATTAATTCAAGCCAAAAAAGTGATTCGTCAGCTTCTTCTTCAACTGTTTTGAGTTTGTTAATAAAATCGGCTTTAGATTTCGCCCTGCAAGCAGACCGATAATTTGCCGCGGTAGATGATGAAGATTTCAATAATTGATAAGCCACTACATCAGACGCTTTTTTAGCAGGGAGTTTATCAACCAACTTAAATATCCGTATGGCAAACTGCTTTGTTCTGTCCTGAAGTTGAATTTTGTCCATTAGAATTGCAAATTGCACATCGTAAATCGTACGTTTCAATCCCGCCAAAGGTACGGAAATAACAAAAAGGAAAGAATGAGCACAATTACATTTAAGGCTATTAATGCAATGATGTATTTCATGTTTACAGCCCATGCCAGCCCGTCAATGGCATTTTTAGACAATCGTATGAGCACAATGAGCAAGGGAAGCACAATTGGAAAGCTGAGAATAGCCATTAGAGTCACATTATTGTTGGTTTTGGATGCAATAGCCGAAATAAGGGTGAGAATGGCTGAAAGGCCGAAACTGCCCAGCACAAGGTTTATCAGGAACATAGTGATGTTTTGCACTATGCTGCCTACTAGCATCGAGTAAACTCCAAAACAGATCACCGAAAGCACTGTAACCAGCGCAGCGTTGTAAATTATTTTGGATAAAACCATTGCTTGCGGGCTGGCAATGGTGTAAAAATAAAGCATGCGCCCAGCGCTTTCCTGAAGAAAACTCTTGGCTACCGCATTTACCGATGCGAAAAGGATAATAATCCAAAACAGCGCATTCCATGTGGGTACATCAATGATGCGTTTAAATGAAAGATAACACACAAAAACCGTTGAAATTACATACAACAATACTCCGCTGAAAGCGTATTTCTGCCGCCATTCCAGTGTAACTTCCTTTTTGATAAGGTGCTTGATTTCGCTAAACATTTCGAGCGTAAAGGTATAAAGGAATGTTATCTTTGCTTAGCTTGCAAACAAAGAATATGAAAGAAAAACTCGATATGTTGGCTTTTGGCGCTCATCCAGATGATGTGGAATTGGGTTGCGGGGGCACAATTTTAAAGCATATTTATCTGGGCAAAAAAGTAGGAATTGTTGATTTGACAAGAGGCGAACTTGGCACGCGTGGTTCTGCCGACATCCGTGATGAGGAAGCCGCCAATGCCTCAGAAATTCTTGAGGTAGAGGTCAGGGTGAATCTTGGCATGGCAGATGGGTTTTTCCAAAATGATAAGGCGCATCAACTTGAAGTCATCAAAACCATTCGCCAATACCAGCCTGAAATTGTGCTTACCAATGCGCCTTACGACCGCCACCCTGATCACGGCAGGGGTTCGCAGTTGGTTTCAGAAGCTTGTTTTTTGGCTGGGTTAGCTAAAATTGAAACTGATTTCAATGGGCAAAAACAAGACAAATGGCGCCCAAAATCTGTTTATCATTACATCCAGTACCGTCAAATGAAACCTGATATAATAGTAGATATTTCGCCTTTTATGGAAAAGAAATTAGAGACAATCAAAGCCTTTGCGTCACAATTTTATGATCCCAACTCTAAAGAGCCGAAAACAGTAATTTCTTCACCCGATTTCCTTGATTTTGTCATTGCCCGAGCCAGAAGCTACGGTGGCATGATTGGCGTGAAATACGCTGAAGCATATACTGTAGAGCGGCCAGTCGGCACGAACAATCTTTTCGATTTGATTTAACAAAACCTCCATGGGTTATGAAATCTTGGAGTTTTGTGAAGATGACCATTTACCCGAATTATTCATCAGGTTTCGTTATGAAAAGTCAAAATGCTAATAGATTTGGAAACGCAGAGGTTTTTTGCAGAGTAATTGCTATCCCAATTTTGAGGCATAAAAATTTTGAGCATTTCCAAAGATTGAAGGTAGTTTGACTTTGGAATAGACCAGCCACAAAAAAAGGCCGCTCAAAACTGAGCGGCCTCTCTTTTTTACGAAGCTGATTACTTGATAACAACTTTTTGCGTTTCTTCATTTGTTTCATCAGAAACAGTGATAAAGTAAACACCTTTTTCAAGTTCAGAAAGATTAAGGTTCAGGATTTGATTGTTGCTTGCAGTAGTGTAATTGCTGTAAACAACTTGCCCGAGCAGATTCTTGATGGAAATGTGGTTTCTCCCAACTGTTCCTTTAAATTCAATGTTGAATTCTCCAGTGTTTGGATTGGGATAAATGGCAAATCCTTCTGCTTTGTTGCTTTCTTCAATTCCTGTCGGAATACCGGTATTTCCGGCAGACGCACTTGATTCACAGCCGTTGGCATCGGTAACCGTGGCTGTAATTACATCGCCAACAATATCTTGCCAGTTAGGGGTGTAAGTGCTTCCAATTTCATTTAGAACCACATTACCATTGTTAAACCAAGCAAATGTGCCAGTGCCAGTGGCAGTGAAAGTTATTGTTGCCGAGTCATAGGTTACTGTGGGTGCAGCTGGCTGCGTGAAAATGGTTACTGTGGTTGAAGCAGAAACAGTGCTGTCGCCACAAGTATTGAAAGCAGTCACAAAGTAATCACCTGATTGCGAAGCATCTGTCAATGTAATGAAATTACCTGTTGACCCGTCAGACCACACATAGCTGTCACCTCCGGATGACAGCAATACCACTGAGCCGCTTCCCTCGCAAATGGTTGTTGCACCGTTTGGTGTTACAGTTGCAGTTGGAGCAGGCTCTTGGGTAACGCTAACTGAAGTGTTGTCGCTACCGGCACAGTTGGTAACAGTTACAGAGTATGTATTGCCGGGCAATCCATAAATGGATTGCGAAGTTGCACCGTTTGACCATACATAACTGGCTCCTGGCTCAGTTCCTGCGGTAAGCATCGCTGAATCACCTGCACATGCAGTCGTAGTTCCTGAAATGGTAGCAGTTGGAGTAGCCGGCAAATTGATAGTAACAGAAGCCGTACCTGGGTTTGGTGCACAGTTTGTTACGGTAACTGTGTATGTTCCAACAGCATTTACTGTGATATTTTGAGTGGAATCACCGGTTGACCATACGTAAGTACCCTGCGAAACGCTGCTTGCCATTAGTGAAATGGTGTCGCCATTACACGCTTCAATAACTGAAGCAGTAACAGTAACTGTTGGCGCTGTTGCTGGAGAACTGGTTGTTTTGGTGTAGGTATCTTGTCCGCAACCGGTTGTAACAGTAACAGTATAAGTAGTAAAATTAGTGGCATAAACGTTTTGGGTTGTTTGCCCTGATGACCAGCTATAACCGGTTCCGCAAGAAGATGCCATCAGCTGTACCGAATCCCCTGAGCAAAAAATGGTATCGCCTTCAATTGGGAAAGTGATACAAGTGAAAGGAGTCGTGTTGAGATCGGTTGTTGGAACATTAAGGTATACAATCTCGTTGGTTCCAAATGCATCCTCGTCACCTCTTACTGCAAGGCCCGGTTCAACATCGCGTTGGTAAACAATGTGTATGCTATTGTCAACCAGATTGGCTATTGAGCCGAAAACGCATTCGTTGAAGTCGTTAGTTCCTAAGCCATCATCAGTTACATCCACTGGAGTTGACCATGTGCAGCCACCGTCAGAAGACATCATAGCATAAAGGTGCCTGTAGTTTTGTATTGAATTGCTCAGGTCTTCACGGATAGCAGAATATACTAAGTAGATGTTGCCTGCTGCATCAATACCTGCGCTTGGCATGCTTGCCAGCGACATAAAGTATGTGCCTACTCCTGTATTGGGGTCACCGCCAATAATGTCAAGCTGGCCGTTTCCATCAAGGTCAAGCGCACCAGTAATAATCACCGGAGCTTTGTCACCGAAACTTTCGTTCCAGTACTTCAAACCGCTAATGCCTGGAAAGAAAGACCATGAGCCATCTCCGGGTGTATCATCCAAAAACGACATTTCTCCAAAGAAAACGTGTGCCATGCCACTGTGATCGAGCAGTACCCAGCCGGTGCCATCACTTGTTTCAATGGTATCTGCTACACCATCACCGTTTACATCGGAAATGCCGATGACATTCCCTGTGGTAGCGTTTGCATCAGGGTCATATTTCACGGTTCCAGGAAAAGCGTCAACTATTTTTGTCAGTGTCCAGTTGTCGCCATTGTCTGTTGATTTGGCAAGTATGACATCGTTCACTCCACCAAAGTAAGTAAGTGCTATTGTATCGCCTTTGGGCTGAGCAATGTGGTAGCTGTCTCCACTCATATAAGTGAAATTGGTTGAATCTAATCCGGGAATGACTTCATCTTGCTTGTCCCATGTTGCTCCTCCATCTTGCGAACGGAAATACAGCAGGGCGCCATCTACTCCGTTTACCGGGCCGCCACCCAGTCCTGAAGGTGCTCTTAATGAAATATGATGGATAGACATCCCGTTTGCACCGCCAATGGCCATTCGGTTCCATACTTGGTCAGTTAAGGTAACTTCGGTTTGTTTCCATGTGCCCGAGCCAATGGTTGGGCGATCGAGCATTGTCAACATGCTTTGTGCAATGTTATGGCAAATGGAAACTTCTACGCCACCGGTAGTGGTGGCAATGTTTGGCCAACCCGTTTTTTCATTGTTGGGTTCAGCACGTGCTGTGGGAATAGCGTTCCAGGAGGTGCCGTCATAGAAGTTATAGCCGGTTCCCCGGTCTGCGGCTGCCAAGTCACCTGATGAACTGTAAGTCCACACAACTGAAAGGGTACCGTTGCCGTTGTTTACAACCCGGTTTTGCAGTGAACTGTTTGATTGGAGGTCGTAAGTGGTGTTACCGATGAGTGTTTCGGTAGCAGGCGCTTTGGCCGAGCCAGTCAAGTAAGAATAAGTTTTCTTTTTTGTTTTTGTTGGCTTGTAAGTAGAAGAAGAAGTACCCACTTCATAGCCACTGATTTTGTTGTTGTCGAATTTTGCCGCTTTCATTTGAGAAGCGGGTATTTGAGGAAAGTCAACTCCTTTAGCCGGTGATGCCGACTGGGCATGCGCTGTGGCGATTCCGGTTGCAAACAATCCTAAAAGTAAAATTTTTTTCATGGTTTTTAAGTATTAGTTTAACAATTAATTTTCAATTCGGCGGTGCGAATCTAAGAAAATTTAAAGTTCAAACCAAAGCTCGATATAGTAAAATAGCTGACAGATTGTGATTTTAAGCATACAAAAGGTGTATAGTCGGGGATAGCTGGTTATGAACGGCACAGGTTTTTTAGCTCTGTTTTCAATCGTTCAGCGTCTTTTTTCGTAGGCAAAAAATCGATGACATTCATTTTTGTTTCTTTCATGAAAATAAGCGCCTGGTACAATGTTGAAGCCGAATATGAAATCGTTGCTGTAATACCAGCGCCCATTAGTGAGTATTTTGGAATTAGCCAAAATCCCAATACTACTGTGAAGACCAACCCAATCAATGAACTCGTCATGTTTACATGATGTAAACCGTTTCCTGCAAAGTAACCGCTCAAAATCCCAGAGACAGAAAATGCGGTAATCCCAATAGCAAGATACCAAATTACTTTTTTGACTTGCGTAAATTCGCTTCCGAAAATAAAAGTGAAAAATTCAGTGGGCATTAGTAATAAAACTACAAGCATGGCAAGAGTAGTAATTAAGCTGATTTTCAGCAAAATAAGGGTTATTTTTTTTGAGTAATTGATGTCGTTTGAATTAGCAATACGAGCGTATTGCACCATTGAAATGCCTCCTTTCACAATCCAAAGCACTTCGGCAAGGTGCATTCCTGTTGCGTAAACTCCCACCAGCCCCTTGTTCCAGTAATGTTCCAAAAGATAGTAGCTGAGGCGGTAATTAAAAATTTGGGCGATGTTGCCTACCTGTGTGTAAAAACCGTATCGGAACGCATTTTTAAAAACACTTCCAAATTCGTGCTTGGTTGCTACGTGCAAGTAGCGGATGACGCCCAAAAAACTCAAAATAAGTGTAATGCCCTTTGCAATGTACAACGCCCACAAGTATGAGAGTACTTCGTTTTTCCCCAAAGCAATGAAAATGAAAAATGCCATCAGCAGGGAAAACACATTGATTATTGAAATAATATTGTGTGTTTTTATTTTTTCTTTTCCTAGTATGATAGCGAGATTAGCTGAATAAAACGCTTCCAGCAGTGCAATCAAAAGCAGGTGTAATGCATAATTTCCCGCCAGTTGAAAAGAGACAAGCAAAAAAGTAATGAGCACGGCAGACAAAACACCCCAGAGATAAGACGGAATCAGTAGTTTCAGCGCTTCGGTTCGTGGCACAAGAAAAACCATGGATGGTCCGCCCACAAATCCGCTGAACAAGATGATTATGGTAACATTTAGTACAAACAAACTCACTTCTCCTTTTCCTTCAGCACCTAAAAATTGCGTGGTGAGAATGACGATAGCGAAATTTGCCAGTGCCATCAAAAATTTTGAGCCGATAGTGGCTATGACCTTTTTTAGCATACGGCAGCTTTATCAGACATTGAATTTTTTGGCAAACGCTTTGAATTTTTCAAATACCTCTTCTGTGGAAATGCTTTTGATGCATTGAAAATCAGGACATTTATTAGGGTCGCTTACGCGGGAGGTATTAGGGTTTAGCCATGAATTGCAGGGCCAGCAATCGAGTTTTTGCTGAATTATCCAATGCCTTTCGGGGTTGATTTTCGCATAGCCGTACATATTGTAATCAGAGCCGCCCCAAATAGTGAAAGTGGGCTTGTTGTGTACTACGGCAAGGTGCATCAGCCCGCTGTCAACTCCAAGGTAAAACTTGCACTTGCCTACGATTTCAACGGCTTGTTTCACATTGGTTTGCCCAACAAGCGAGCGCACATTTGGCAAGTTGCCATCGGTGATTTCTTCTGCAACTTTTATTTCGTTTTTGTCACCAAGAAGCACAAAATTCAACGTTTCATTGTATGTAGTTGCTAAGCGGAAAAATTTTGCCCACGACTTTGCAGGCCAATTTTTGTATGGCGTTTTATTATTGCCACCACTTATTTGCACAGCTACAAAAGGAGAAATCAAATCAATCAATTCAGCATGTATAGCACTCGCACCAATTTCCGACACATGGGCTGGCTCTGCCCTGTAAGAAAGATGGAAATCTGTTTCAGCAATGTTCTCATCAGAAATAGAATTATCAAACAAGCGAAGGTTTTGGGCAGCTTCGTGAGTGTTTTTGACCGGCTTCACATAGGTCATGTTCTTTTTCAGAAAAGGAGGGATGTTTTTTGGGGGTTTAGCAGCCACAATTCTTTTGGAAACCGCATTGGCGATCAACAGGTTTTTTCGTGTGGACGCAAAATAATCAAGGTAGGAACTGTCAAAATTTTTAAGGTTTTCCAGGGCCCACAACAGCGGAGTCTTGTTTTTATAAAGTGATATAGTTTCATCATAAATGCCACTGCCATCAAACAATTCTTCGCAATGATAGGGTGAAGTGAAAATGCCGGTGATTGTACCCTGCTTTTTGAGTTTTTTTAGCAAAGGTATTTGCAGCAAAGCATTGCCTAATCCGGCATTTACAAATACGGCAATTTTCATTATTCAGCAAAAGTAGGTATTGCAATGAGACTGCTAACGCAGAATTCCTTGCCGAATTATACTGAATATGGTACTTTTGCCAATCTTTTTTAAAATTTCGGATTTCGGATTTTGAAGTTCGCATTTTCAAAATGGTGGATGTAGCTCAGTTGGTTAGAGCACCAGATTGTGGTTCTGGGGGTCGTGGGTTCAAGTCCCATCTTCCACCCCAAGTTTTTTAACTTGCTGATTTTCAGTATTTAGCTTGTGTATTTCGCTATGTCCTGACAGCGCAAAACCCCATTAAGCCTCCCTGTAGTTATTGATATAATTGGGGTACAGGATAAACTCAAGATTCGAACTTTCCTGATATTTTATATTAATTACTCTTACTTTTCTTTAGCTGATTTTGTAAAATAGTCTTTATTTGTGGGGCTATGTTGAATCAGCTTAAAAATAGAGGTTTTTGCTTATTTGGTTTCTTTATTGTTATATCCATTTTTTACAGCAAAGCTTTATTCTCTCAACACCCACAACCCATTTTCAGGCATTACACCGTTGAAGATGGCCTGCCAAGCTCAGAAGTTTACCACGTAATGCAAGATTCGAAAGGATACATCTGGTTTGCAACTGACATGGGGGTTAGCAGGTTTGACGGTTATGAGTTTAAAAACTTTTCCTCAAAAGATGGATTACCTGATATGACTGTTTTTAATATTTACGAAGATTACAAAGGCAGGATATGGTTCACCACTTATTCAGGTAAATTAGCTTATTATTATAAAGGAGATATCCACACATTTAAATACAATGATGAGCTACAAAAGCGATTTAAAACCCTTTATAAAAGCTCATTTTATGTTGATCAAAAAGATAATGTTTTTATCAGCGTATTTGTACAAGGGTATTTTAAGATTTCTCAAACAGGCAAAATAAGCCAATATAAATATGACGACCCAAGCATATACGATTTGGTTCAGATAGATTCCTCAAATGTATTTTTATGCCATTCTGAAAATCCGGAAAGGCCGATAAAGTTAAATGTTGAAACGGGGAATATAAACACTCAGATTGGCATTAAAAATAGTGCCGCTGATAAGAATGCCAAGTGCATTAAGCGCAAGAATGGAACCTATTTGTTCACAGCAAAAAATGAATTAATAGAAATCATTAATTCAAATACGTTTTCACGGTTTTTTGTTGAAAATTCCATTATTTCATTAAAAGAAGACARACARGAGAATATATGGCTGGGAACATTTCAGGGAGGTGTGCTGTTTTATGAAAAAAAYRTTTCYTCAAMSCCAGCCAGAACATACTTACAAGGRCTTTCWGTRTCATCCGTTCTGCAAGATTCAGAAGAAGGGTTTTGGTTCACTACGCTTGAAAAAGGCGTTTATTACATGCCATCCAATGAGTTCTTAACCTATAATGTAAGCACGGGATTTGCAGGCAATAAAATAAGTTGTGTCACATCAAACGGAGGCAATACGGTTTTTGCCGGGCTTCAAAAAGGGATAATACATATTATCAAAGATAGTTTGACCAATGAGCGTGATTTGAATTTCGACCCTCGGGTGCCCCGGTATATGACCACCTTACTCTTTGATAATATAGATAAAGCCCTTCATATAGGAACGACTGCCGGAAAACACTATATCTACAAGGAAAGTGGAGATATGTTGAAAGAAATCAACATAAATAAAGGAGAATACGATATGATTAAAACAAAGGATAATGGTATTTTAACAGCAGGCATAAGAGGTCTTAGAGAATACATTCATAGAAACGGGGGGTATTCGGTTACAAACTTCAGGGACACGATGCGATTAAATGCTTTGTACGAAGACAGGGAAGGCAATCTCTGGGTAGGCGGATTGCAGGAGTTAGGGCAATTTGTGAACAACAACATCGTATTTTACGGAAAGAAGAACGAACTTTTCAAAAACAGGATCACCGATATTGCTGAAACCCCGAACAGCATGTTGTGTGTTGCAACAAAAGGTGCAGGAGTTTTATTCATCAAAGAAGATACTGTATATCAACTGAATACCGATAACGGTTTAGCAAGTGAAAATGTTAACCAAATTTTAATGGATAGCAATACCGTTTGGCTTGCCACCAACAAGGGGTTAAACAAAATCACTTTCACTGATTACGAATCGTTTAATTATAAGGTGGAAACCTACAACACAATAGACGGCCTTGCATCCAATGAAATCAACCAGGTGACCAGGTCAGGCAATAAAATTTGGGCGGCAACCAATAAAGGGCTGACGTTTTTCAACCCTGAAAAATTAAAACCAGACACTACTCCAACAGCAATTTACATTACAGGAATAAAAATAGGAGAAGAAGACACCGTGATTCAGGACAGATATGAATTGGATTACACTCAGAATCACATTGTGATCAATTATGTCGGTTTATCATACAAGAATCCGGGCAAACTGCAGTATACTTATAAAATGGAGGGAGCTGATAGCACATGGGCTTATACCACTAATATATCTGTACAATATCCAATATTGCCACATGGCAACTATACTTTTATAGTAAAAGCCATAAATGAAGACGGTTATAGCAGCAGCTTGCCAGCAACGATTTACTTTTCAATCGCACCTCCTTTCTGGCTTACTTGGTGGTTTAAGATTGCATGTGCTTTTGCCATAGCGGGTGCTATCTATGTATTTTTCAAGGTTAGGATATTGACCTATAACAAAAACCTTGTACGCATGCTGATATTGTTATTAATCGACCGGTTCCGCAGTACACAATACCTTATTATAAAAGATGGGAACAGCTTATTCAGGATAAGTCATAAAAGAATTATGTGGATAAAATCCGACAGAAATTATGTGGAAATTATAACTACTGCTAATAAACAACATATAGTACGTGCTACACTTGGAACGATAGAAAATCAATTACCTGTTAAAGAAGATTTTATTCGCGTACATCGCTCATACATTGTTCGTAAGGATAAAATAGAGGTTATTAATAACAGTTCTGTAAAAATAAAAGGAACAAAAATTCCCGTCAGTGAGGCAAACAGAGCAAAAATAAAAGAGTTGAAAACGCTGCTTTCAGTATAAAAAATTATGCGATTTCTACTAAAAATACCGGGCAATTCATAGTCTGCCTCCCCCATTCGTCCCAAACTTAAAACGCGTTCGTCCCAAACTATCTAAAAGACTTGCAAGCGAAGGTTTGAGTTCTTAGTCTTGTGCATAGTTTCTTTGAATTTTTTAATGCTTTTCCCCTTTGTTAAAATTAAAAACAAACAAATCCAATAGCTATGAAATACGAAGTATTCACCAACACCATTAAAAGCAATACGATCATGATAAGCAAAACAAGAAGAATATTCCTAAGCTGTGCTATTGCCTCCGTTTTTTTCGGTTTAACCCTTAGCTCCTATGCGCAAAGTAACACCATCTGTATTCCCTGTGCCATTCCTCCCGCAGCAATTATATATATTGCTGCTCCTACTACAGCGGGCACACCAATTCTAATTACAAATAATGCAGGGGTAACCGGATTTACAAATATGATAGCAGGAGCTACTTATCGAATATCTACCTGTAATACTACTACTAAGAATACTCAAATTAGTATTTTAGATGCGAGTTTAAAGGTTTCTGAAGCCTGCAACGATGATTTCTGCGGAACACAATCTCAAATAGATTTTACTCCATCAGTTAATTCGGATTTTAATGTATTTATAAGCGGGAGCCCTTGCTTACAAAGTATAGGAGGAATTCCTTTTGAAATTGAGTTACTTGCAGCCAGTGGTGGTGGTGGTGGTAATGCGGGAGGCAATGGCGGTGGTGGTGGTAATACAGGTGGTGGTAATGCGGGAGGAGGTGGCGGTAGTAATACAGGAAGTGGCGGTGGTCCAATATGGCAGCCAAGCGGAGCAACCATTGTTCATACGGATAGAAATGTGGGCATTGGAATATCAACACCTACCGAAAAACTCGATGTAGCAGGGAAGACAAAAACCACCGATTTCCAGATGACCAATGGTGCGGCAAATCATTACGTTTTGACTACCGATGCTTCGGGTAATGCTTCGTGGTCCGATCCTGCCACTATTACCACCGCTAACGATGGTGATTGGACAGATAATGGTACCAATGTTTACCGGTTAAATGGCAATGTGGGAATTGGCACTTCAAATCCATTCGCAGCCAAACTGGTAGCTCGTGGTTCAGCCACATCTGGAATAGATTTTTTAATCGCAGCAGAAAATTCTGTGTCGCATCAGTTGATTTTGGTATTTGATGAAGATAATGATGTGTGGAGATTTAGAGCATCAGGAGTTGCACATCCATTTGCATTTAACAGATATGGAACTGAATTGGTTAGAATAGAAACAAGCGGAAACATGGGGATTGGAACCGCCACTCCCTCACAAAAACTGGAAGTCATTGGTAATGCCAAAGTACATGGGACAATAGAATCCAATGCCGGTGGGTTTAAATTTCCTGATGGCACGGTGCAAACTACAGCTTCAAGCTTGGATGGAGGAATGAGTGCCACATTCAATGAATTACAAGTAATAGAACATATTAAGGTAGGTAACAACTCTTTGTATTTAGGTGATGCTACACAGGGAAACATAGGGCCAACACTAAACAACATTTGGACTACCAATGGTGATCTTCTGCTCCAACCAGATATGTCATCATTAAATACTGCTTTTGGCACTCAATTTAACACCATCATCAATCCGAAAAATGGAACTGTCGGTATAGGTACAAATAGCCCACAGAAGAAATTGCACATAAATAGGATCCATGCACCTGTTTTTGGTGGAGGCACAGTACTTTCATCTACGAGAGGTGGAATAAGAATAGAAGATGGAGTAGACAATGGTTTAAGCATTACCACTTCTATATGGGATATAGATGCAATAGCTGAGGAACAAAAATTATTTATTGGAACGCCTGGAAGTCCGGTATTAGCATTGACAGACGATGGCAGGATTGGTATTGGAACAACAACTCCATTGGCTGAGTTAGAAGTAAAAAACGGCAGTGTGCTTTTTGAAGGTACAACTGGAGGAA
>NVWW01000063.1 GCA_002746335.1 Flavobacteriales bacterium
ATTTACTTTAACTAAAGTCGCAGTTGTTGAATTATCACCGGCTATAGTTACAGCACTTCGTATCTGGATTGCTATTGGCCTTTTATACGGCTGGATGGTTTACCGCAAACATAAGTTACCACCGCTATTACCAAAACCTGATGTACGCTGGTTATGGTTATTGCCAGTAGGGCTTACCGGCTCGTCATTACCGTTTTTGCTTAATGCCTGGGCATTACAATCACTAGATGCCGGATTGGTTAGTATATTGCTAGCAACCATGCCTTTGTCGGTGGCTTTCTTAGCTCATTTCACCATTGCCGGTGATCGTATGACTTTCGCTAAAATATCAGGTCTGTTACTCGGTCTCTTCGGAGTGGTATTATTAATCGGCCCATCGGCATTATCAGGGCTTGGCGGCCCAACTACCATAGCGCAATTCGTAATTCTTGGCTGTGCAATGATGTTTGCCGTAAATAGCGTATTGATCCATTTTATGCCGGAAACGCCACCAAGTGTAGCGGCTACTGGAATGTTGTTAGTTGGCGGTTTAAGTCTATTGCCATTTGCCATTTATGACGGCTTTCAAGCGCAAATGCCCTCATTTGGGGTTATAACCGCAATATTGGTTCTGTGTTTATGTGTGTCCATTGGCTGTGTTTTAGAAACAAAAATACAAATTTAAACAACACGTTATATAGTGCTGTTTATCAATCAGTTAAGAAAATTTAAGTTCGTTATAAAATTTTTGGACAACTACACCTGTACGGATTGTTTAACAAGTTAATTAAAGCTGTGAATATCAACAGCACAGTATGTTTCAAAACAAAAAAGGCCATTCATTGCGAAAGGCCTTTCCTGAGGTGATTTGTGTGTTATTACTCCACTTCGTTCTTGCAGTTCTTCTTTTCAATCAATGAATAAGCAATCAAGCTTGCTCCTCCAAACAGGAATATCATGGAGAAATAAGCCGCCTCTTCTGGGAAACCCACAAAACGTTGCAGCATGTTGCCTGCAAAGATGCCCAGTGCCACACCCACGAACAGCATGCCGAACTTAAGCGCCCCACCTCGCCTTTTCCCGTGGGCAAACAAAGAGGCATCAGCCCCTTTTTCTATCATTGCCAGTCGTTCTTTGTTTCGTGTGGTGAAGAATACGTACAAAATGACAAATACCGCACCAAAGAATGCAAGCGGTATGATAATTCCTTCCATGTTTTCCATTTTAATTGATTTTTTGTTTAACAATTGGTTTTCGCCATCTTTGACGCTGCGCGCTGCTGACCGGTTACACTTTTTACGAAAAAAATTAATTCATACTCTTTTTAAAATAAAAGACGGCTTGATTTGTAACCTGTTACTCATAACCTGCGTCTAAGCTACCGGATGATTGCTGCAGAAGACAGCGTATATATCGAAAAAGTGATGCAGGGCGACACCGCTGCATTTGCCAAGCTAGTGGACAGGTACAAAGATTTGGCCTATACCATTGCGCTGCGGATTGTTCGCAGCAGCGAAGATGCGGAGGAGGTAGCGCAAGACAGCTTTTTGAAGGCCTACCAGAACTTGAATGCGTTCAAAGGAACTTCCAGGTTTTCTACCTGGCTCTATACTATTGTATATAATACAGCTGTTTCCAAAACAAGAAAAAAGCAATTGGAAATGGCTCCTGTGGATGATGAGCTAATAGAAAACTATACTCCCGATCTTAGTGCTTCTCCATTGGATGAGCTGAAAGGGGATGAACAAAAAAAGTATGTGAAGGCGGCCATTGACCGGCTTCCGAAAACCGAAGCGCTGCTTATCACTTTGTATTACCTGGACGAATGCACGGTAGAAGAGATATACGAGATTACCGGTTTGTCTGTTTCAAATATTAAGGTTAAATTGCACCGAGCCCGCAAGAAGCTGCACTTAGAATTAAAGCGGCTGTTGGAGCACGAATTGGAGATGATTCTTTGAGCAATGAACAAAAAGGAAAACAACGACAATACCAAAAAACTCATTCAAAAGCTGGGCACGGAAAAACCAGCTCTGGACTTCACCCAAAAGGTGATGGGCAGCATTGAGGCAGCAGATGCGCAAGAAGCGCTGAAGAACAAGGCGCTGCTTTCCTTATTGCAACGGACTTCTATAGAAGAAGTACCCTCCGGTTTCACCTACCGAATTATGGCACAAGTAGAGGCGCAGGCTTCAGCAGCATCGTTGGTTTATCAGCCCGTCATCAGCAAGCGCGGGTGGTACACCATCATCACAGGGATGATCGCATTAACAACAATAGCATTGCTACCTGGCACCTCTTCACAAGGGTCTTCGGTGAGCGTGGACCTAGTTCAATATACTGATCGCGTGACTGCACTTCTGGGTGGATTGCTTGAAGGATTTACCCTTTCTCCCATGCTGGTATTGACCATTGTGGCATTGGGCATGCTACTCCTGCTGGAAAACTTCCTAAAAGGAGTAAGGCAATTGAGCGCTTAAAATAAGAAACCAAACAAACCCTCGCTTTTTCCTGCAAGAGGGTTTAGTGATGTACTAGGTACAGGCGTACTTCTTTTGTCTCAATGTCTTCAAAACAGCTGCCGTGGGGCAACGCAAGCAGTTATTTTTGAGTTTTTTCTAATGCTGAAATTCGCGCCTTAAGCGCGTCATTTTCTGCTTTTAACTCTTTGATGGCATTAATTATGACAAATTTCATTGGGCCATAATCTACTCCGAGGTAGGTGGTTTTTTTGCGATCTTCTGATTTGATCTTATGTGCATTTTGCTCATCTGTTGAACCTTCTTCATAAACCCATTCGGTAACCATGTAAGGTGCAATTTTCTGAAGTTCCTGTGCTGTGGTTCCCACTCCTTGATCATCTGTTGGCATACCCGCTTCTCCTGTATATTTAAACCAGATTGGGTTGATTTTCTCTATTAAACTAAGTCCGTCCGTAAATGGACTGATATCTTTTTTTAGTCGTCCATCCGATGCTATTGTCCACACATCGCTTGTTGGTTTTGCCGCACTGTTAACATTCAATTGTAATTTGTATGACGGAGCATCATTAAAGTACAGTGCGGTATTTGAATTAGTGCCCACAAAGAACTTAGTTAAGCCGGCAATTTGTATCCTAAAGGGGTGTTCTCCTGTGGCTGCATCTACATGCAGCCTAGAATTGGGTCCACTCGTGCCTATACCCACCTTACCTGTTTCTTCAATATGAAAGAGGATATCTCCCGTACCGGGCTCATCATCCCAGATTTGAAATTCATCAGCCACTCCATTCGATGCATCATCATCTATTACAATGTTGAGCCCACCCCGCGCTCGTAGATTAAGCCAGTCCGGTCCATCACCCCCAGTATCATCTTCAATGGAAGGTACAAGCGTTCCAGAGTTACCAAATCGAATTGCATCTGCAACTGCAATATTGCCATTGACATGAAGTAGTTCGCCTGGGTTTGTAAGCCCAATACCCACTTTGCCATCAGTGAGGATTCTCATTTTTTCCACATTGGCCACCGTTATCCCCAGCCGACCATCCACCCATCAATACCGCTCCTCCATTGCCACCGGCAAAAAACACTTCACCCGTATTGGTTTGGGTTTGCAGCACTTTTGTGTTGGCTGTTCCGCGAACGTCTAAATTGCCCAACGGGCCTGTGGTGCCAATGCCCAACTTTCCATCGTGTGATATCCGCACGGATTCCTGCATGTCATTGAAACTGGTACCATCGTTATGGGTGTAAAAAGCCAGCCCAACAAAATCCGTTTCGGCAGTTTCCTGAACTCCCGCGATAGCAGCATGTCGGCGAGCTCCAGCACCACCATTTCCTGGTCCTGAAAAGGAGATGGAGCCGCCCACACCACCATCTACATCTGCACCGCTAAGGTCTTCCAAGTATAGGTTGTCAACCCCTACATCGTCTCCTCCTAATGTCCAAGCCGTTGTTCCACCCTTTATCTCCATCTGCTGGAAGGGTACATTATCGCCGATGCCCACTCTACCGTTATCACCCACAAAAAATGCTGAAACTCCAAAATCTTGAATATCAAAATCACCGAGGCCATCTAAGTTGAAGACCATGTTGTTACCACCATGGGTGATCGTTGTAGCCGCGCCTAAGGCGCCACCTAAGGTAATATCAGGCGTGGCGCCTCCACTTGAGGTTAAACCGTTACTGGCGGTTACCGAGGTTACGCCTGCTCCATCTGCTGCCCAGGTTAAAGTACCCGAACCATTATTTTGCAAAACCTGACCGGCTGCACCTTGGGCAGCGGGCCAGCTATAAGTCACATTGTTAATCTTTACAAGGTTACCAGAGGAATTAACCTGAAATAAGTCACCACTACCCACGGTAAGCATAGCAGCAGGTGTAAAGTCCCCAATACCCATATTGCCATTCATGAAAATTCCAGAATAGCCAAGTGATGCGGCATCTGAATACAATGCCGCATCAGAGGATGGTATTGTTGCCGGGCCTGTGCCAAGCCCTGCATACACACCAATAGCTTTCCAGCTATTTGCCTGATGGCCAATACCCATTAAGCCCGTTGCATAGCCCCAGGATGCGCTGGCACCTTCAGCAAATCCAAAAACAGCTACATTTTGGTAATCAACTAATGAAGTTTGATGGGCATCTCCGTGGATCACGTACTTGTTGGCATTGCTGTTTTTGTAAACCTGCAATTTACGCGTGCTTGAAGGGGTACTGGTTCCAATACCTACAACGCCATCGGTACCATCAATCCTCATTATCTCCGAGATGGTACCGCCTTGGTTTACGTTAAAAGTTATAGTGGCATCTTCACTTAAATTAGTGACATCATCTAATAAAACATCGATACTGGCTTGCTCTTCAACACCACCGGCATCTTCAATTCCAAAGGTGATGCCTGTTCCAATACCGGCAGCTGGAGCCGAAGGAGATGCTTCCCGGTTGAAATTCAACATATCGGTAACCGCGGTAACAAAATTGTCCGTTATCGTAACGTGTAACAACCCTGTATTTTTAATCGTCACCCTTTCTGTACTGTTGGTGTAAAAAGCGAGATCGGCATTTTCACGAAGAAATAAGCGCCCTTCACCACTCACAACACCGACATCCATACCGTCTGTAGTTGTGGAACCCGTTGAGCTATTTGTAATGTGCAGATAATTGAAAGTAGTACTTCCGTGCAAGTGCAATTGTCTTTGAGGAGTAGTAATTCCCATACCAATCCTGTTGGCGGATGCGTCAATAAATAAAGTAGTGGCATCCATAATGACGTCTCCATTGGCTTCAACGGACATTCTCTCCACATTGTTAGTCCTCAAATTCAGGTCAGCACTGTTGGTTGGCCCTAAAAAATTACCTGCAACAATACCTGCATTACCTGATAAAGACCAGTCACTACTTTCAGAGCCGCTAAAGAGCCGCACCCAAGCGCCACCATCATAGTAATAATAACCGGGCGTAGCGTCTGTCTGGTAAATCAATAAACTGGTAGTCGGTGTAAGAATGGCATCCCGTTGCACTTGGTTCATTCTTGGAATGAGAAGTCCCCTTGTGGTCGATACTACATCGAGCATGGCTTTAGTATCAGGCGCTGCACCTGTACCGTTAATCCCCACATTTTGTGCATAGATGGGATTAAATAAGATAATCAGGCCAATTGCGAATAGCAATGCCTTGATGTCACCGCAGTGTTTTCTCATATCTAACTTGTCTAAAATTGTGGAAATACAGAATCTCTATCAGAGATAGCTTATTATGGTATACATTATTGAGAATAATCGGAATTCAATTACTAACATCAAAAATACTCCAGTTCGTGTGTTCATACAAAATATAATCGATGAATGGCTGTATTTACCATACGAAAACTAACAATAGCACCTACGATTTTTCGAAGAGAAAGCAAAAAGAAGAGAAAATGCTTTGTGGCACATGCTAAGCAACCAAAACATTGGCAATGTGTTACCGAAACACAAGAAACTTATTGGTTAGGATATTTCCTTTTTCGTCCTGATTACTCATTCGAATAACGTACATGCCTTGGGGCAACGCAAGGGGATACTCAAAAATGTTATTTTTGATAGGAACAGAAAGGACGAGCTGCCCAATTGAATTATAGATTAATACCTTGCCGGCATAAGTTCTTAACTTATTGAAATAGAGCTTACCATTAGCATACCAAATCCTGTTTTCGCTGTGCCGGGAAGCTCTTAGTCCAACAACATATGTAGAATCCCAAATCGCCAAAACGTAGGTAGGGTTATCGATAAAGGGATTGCGGTTGTTTTGCACAAGATAAATAGCTTCATTGCGAGCAATTTCCTTTTGGCTCACAGGATCATTGGCATCCCAATCCATCAGCATGTCCAAAGCCCAGGAAGAAAGTGTGTTTCCGGTAAACATGTCGCTGGTCCAATTCGTCACTACATCCATGTAACGGGTTACCATGTAAAAATAGGTTCTTGCAAGGTCGCCTTTATATTCATCAATTGGTTCAAATACTATTCCTGAATATCCTGATAATAAATGATTTCCAAGATTACTCCCATTAGTTGACATCCATGTTCCTCCGCTTGTTTCCCCGTAAGGTAAATTACTTCGTTTTCCATTCACAAAACCATCGGTTGGATAGACCTGAAAAAGGTCAGAATACATAGGCGATGCACTGTTATACCAACTGGCAGGTACCGTGTGTTCGCGGTTGTAGCAATCCCCTTCTCCAGAGTATTGACCGCATTGGTCGGTTACAAGTGTGTACTCGTAGGCAGGCGTACCTCCTGGATTATCTGAATAGATATCCCAAACTTTGCCATTGGGTTTCTTATCCAAATTCGGAAAATGGCTCCACACATCTGAATAAGCAATCACATTGTGATTCTTGATGATGTTGTGCAAGGCAGTTCTCATTTGCTCGCCTGCAAGGCCTTGCGCGTTGTCATAATAACCACTGGGTTGCGAGTATGCCCAACTAAGTTGAACAAAAAAGAGAAGAGAATATACAAAACGTAAAGCCATCAGTCCGTTAATGAAGCGCTAATATACTTCAAATGATGAGCAGCGACAGAACCCAGGAAAACCCTGCTTAGCGCGGCCTTCGGTTTATTAACGCAATATCACCACATTTTTATGGAATAACTACCATACGTGCATCAATAGTGTAGTTAATAACTCGTCCTCAGGACATAAATTAAACAACATGAAAAATCTAAAAACATTTTCTGTAGTCTTTTTGGTAGGCAGCATTTTAATTTACAATGCACAATCTTCTAAAGAAGAAACAAACATCCATTATCGCGCAGAAGCTTCATTGATGCCTGCAATAAAGGGATGTGTATTTAAAACAGTATTTGGTGAGGAATCATCAGCATTTCATTCCTCTTACAAAACCCCTGAAAAGGTGGAGCACTCTATAACTGATGGGCTGAACTGGATCGCAAAGGCGCAGCATTCCGGTGGGGGCTGGGGTGCCGGCAGTCATGCCCGGCAACATATCATAGACCCACACGAAGTAAATGCAGACCCCGCAACTACCTCAATGGTCGCAATGGCAATTATGCGAAGTGGAAGTACGATCAATTCAGGCCCGTATTCCAATCAGCTTAAAAAGGCCCTGGAATACATTTTGAAAGAAGTAGAAAGATCATCCCAGAATAATAACCGAATAACTGACGAAACGGGTACACAAATTCAAACAAAGTTGGGTGCCAACATCGATGCGGTACTGGCAACACAATTTCTGACTAATATTGTGGATGAACTCGACTACGACCCTGCTTTGAAGAAAAGAGTTATGAAAAGCTTGAACGTTTGTGTTGACAAGGTTCAAAACCTCCAGGCTTCAGATGGAAGAACAAAAGGAGGAGGATGGGCAGGTGTTCTACAGTCCGGGCTAGCTAATAACGCTTTAGAAGCAGCCCAAACCAAGGGCGCAAAAGTAGATGCGGCCATACTGGAAAAATCGAGGGAATACCAAAACTCCAACTTCAACGCCAAATCTGGAGAAGTGAACACTACCGATGGAGCAGGTGTTGTACTGTATTCAGTTTCCAGCTCGGTAAGAGCAAGCGCGAAACAGGCTAGGGAAGTAAAAGAGGACATAGCAAAAGCCAAAGCAGAAGGCAAAATAGAGCCCGATGCTGAGGTGAGCGAAGAAACCTTGAACCGAATTGGATATTCCAAAGACAAGGCAATGAAAGCCAATACATCATACCAGGTTTATAGCTCAGCAAAAACCGTTGCTCAAAATGATAAAGTTATCAGAGGTTTTGGCAACAATGGAGGCGAGGAATTTCTCAGCTTTTTGCAGACTGGTGAGTCAATGATCATCAATAAAGACAATGATTGGAAAAACTGGTATGACAATGTATCAGGCAGGCTCTTAAATATCCAAAACAACAACGGAAGCTGGAACGGACATCACTGCATCACGAGCCCTGTGTTTTGCACTGCTATTTCCATACTCATATTAACCGTAAACAATGACATTGATAAACTTACAATGATCGGCCAGAATTAAACGCGCCATTTTCCTTGAGGACCCGGTAGTAATATTGAATTGCCGGGTCTTTTTTGCATCCGGTCATAGATCAATCATTCCCTTTATACAACATCACCTCACTCTCCCCGTTCGCTTTCATATAACCGCGGTACATCCCTGCCGTGTTGAACTGCATGGTAAAGTTTCCTTGGGCATCTAACACAATCACTCCACCCGTTCCTCCCAGTTCGTTCAGTTTCTTGTGAATCACCTGCTTGGCTGCCTCATCCACGCCTATGCTCTTGTATTCCATATGTGCGGAAATGTCATAAGCCACCACATTACGGATGAAATACTCACCATGCCCCGTGCACGACACTGCACAGGTCTTGTTGTTCGCGTATGTGCCTGCGGCAATTACGGGCGAGTCACCAATGCGCCCCCACCGCTTGTTGGTCATGCCGCCCGTTGAAGTACCTGCCGCCAGGTTGCCATGTCGGTCAAGCGCCACACAACCCACAGTACCGTACTTTTCATCAATGTTGATGTTAAACTCGATTTCAGATGGGTCAATGTTGTTGCCTTCTTCCGGGATGCCATCATTGCCTTTTGGTTCAGTCGCATCGTGGTCCAGTTGCTGCTTTTCGGTCTCTTTCAATTTCAGCCATTGCCGGTATCGGATGGAATCTTTAAAGTAATCAGGCGAAGCGGTTTCCACTCCCATTTCTTTGGCATATTGGTCAGCGCCATCGCCCGAAAGCATTACGTGGGGCGACTTTTCCATCACTATCCGCGCAGCACTAATAGGATTTTTGATTGTTTTTACGCCAGCTACTGCTCCTGCATTCAGCGTTTTACCGTCCATGATGGAAGCGTCCATCTCGTTGGTGCCCGCATTGGTAAACACAGAACCCTTTCCCGCGTTGAACAGCGGAGAATTTTCCATTAGGTTGATGGTAGCCTCAACGGCATCAACAGCCGTACCGCCTTCTTTCAATATTTTATGCCCGGCCTGTAGAGCTTCGTTGAGCTTGTCACGGTACAGCTTTTCCTTTTCATCGGTCATGTTTTTTTTCAAAATAGTTCCAGCCCCACCGTGGATAACGAGCATAAAATTATCACTCATGTTGGTTAATTTTTCCTGTGAAAAGGTTGTGGCAGTAAATAGAAGTAATGCCATCATATTGATAGTAATTGTTTTCATAGCGATTCAAATGTATAGAAATTTAGTTTTTATGTTAATTTGCTTCATGGAAAAGGCAAAGATGACGCTGAAATACCTCAGGTATTATTTCACATCCAAAACCAATCATAGTATTCATTCCCCGTTTATTTTTGAATTACTTACCGAAATCATTCAAGACAAAACGCCTTTTTATGCTTATAAAAATATTGAAAAGATCAGGAATCATTTAATGAGCAATGATACGGCTATTCAAGTGACCGACTTGGGTGCCGGAAGTAAATTGAAGATTGGTTCTGCAAAGAGAAAAATCAGTGATATAGCAAAGCATGCTGCTATAAAACCGAAGTACGGGCAGTTGCTATTTCGCTTGGCGAATCGATTTAAGCCAAATACCATTTTGGAACTCGGCACTTCGTTGGGAATTGGCACAATGTATTTGGCTTCAACTGATAAAAATACAAAAGTGGTCACCATGGAATGTTGCCCTAATACTTCAGTGGTTGCTCAAAATAATTTCAAGAAGCTGAATCTTAAAAACATTGAGCTAATCAGGGGAAATCTTGATGAAACGCTCGCTATGGTATTAGAGAAAGTTAATCAATTGGATTTCGCCTTTTTTGACGGCAACCACCAAAAAAAGCCGACACAAAATTACTTTGAACAATGCCTTGCCAAAGCGCACAACGATTCGGTTTTTGTTTTTGACGACATTCACTGGTCGGAAGGGATGGAACAAGCTTGGAAGGCAATCAAATCCAATGAAAAAGTAACCATTACGGTTGATTTATTTTCCATGGGGTTGGTGTTTTTCCGCAAAGAGCAGAAGAAGGAAGATTTTGTGCTCAGGTTTTAGGGAGCCTCTGATAATGCATTCGCATCAAAATTTTCATAGTTTTTCAAAGACAAAGAAAATTTTTGCAGCACGAGCGGGCTCATGTAAAAAAATTTGATGCCGTATTTGGAAAAACTATGAAAACCCATTGGGAACAAAGCTCACAGACAATCTGACTTCGTTATATTTTTTATGAAATAGCTACGGCTATTCCAAAAAAATATACCTCGCATCTTATCCATTATCTTTGTTTTTTGAAAGAAATGAATTATTAGAGGTTCCCTTTAGTTGCTTTCGTTTTTCTTTTCTTCTTTTTTGAGCAAATTTCCGAGCATTTCCCCCAATTGTTCCACGCTCAATTGCTTGGCAACAATTTTTTTATCTTCATCCAAAAGAAACACTTTAGGAGTGCTGTAAAGGTCGTACGTATCGCGGAAATTTAAGCTCTCCAGCGTGGTGAGGTGCAGGTATTTTGCAGCATTTTTATTTATTTCGGGGTTGTCGGAGATGTTAATCCAGTTCAGCTCTTTTTCGCGAATGTATTTTTTCCATTCCTCGTTTTTAAATTCGGTGCCTACGGCAAACACTTCCACATTTTTGCCTTTCATTTCATCGTAAAGTTTTTTGAGTTTGGGCGTCTCTTTTTTACAATGCCCGCATCCCGAATCCCAAAAATAAAGAACAGTGTATTTGGCATTTACATCGTACAAGTTGTGCCATTTCGTTTCTGACGTGTCTTGCAAAATGACATTGGGTGTTTTGTAGCCGATGAGCGTGTTTCCTAATTTTCGCGCTCTTTCCTTTATTTTTTCCATGCGCGTAGAGTCAATCCAATAGGCATCTCCCGTGAGGTAGTATTTTTCAGCCATGCAAACGAATACTGCGTCCATGCCCATGATTTTGCTTTTCTCGTAAGTGTTGGTAACGTAGTGTACCACATACTTGAAGATTTCCTTGTTCGCCCTTGCCTTATCTGCAAGATAAAAGGCGGCCTTGCAAATGGAATCAGGATGTTGAACCGTTACTTTTTTGATGAATTTCTCGATTTTGTTGTGCATCACAGGAGTGCGGATAAGTCGCTCATCGGAAAAGTCAACGCCATCCCAAAAATGCCCTACATAATACCTTCGCGGGAAAGTAGAGTCCTTTCTGCCATTGGGCAATATGGGCCAATCGGCTTTACCGGGCACATCGGGTTCTTCCGATGTCTTGAAAATTTTTGACACGAACAAATCGCTGTGCTCTTCCATGAACTTCTTCTTATACTCCTTGACCTGCTTGTCAATTTCATTCAGTTTTTCGCGAGCTTCTTTTTTCTTTTCATCGGTTGCAAGCGAGTCACTCACTGCCTTGCGCCAAGGGCCCGCTTTTTGCTGCATTCCACCAATAAAGCCGAGGTATTCATAAAAGGAGGCATTTTCTTTTGAGCCACTAATTTTCATGTTTTTTGTCATGGTGGGCTGGTCACCTTTTATGGTTTCAAGAGTAAAGAATTGTTCGGTAACAATAAACTCAAAATAGGTCTTTTTATCGGGAAGCACTACCGAATAGATGCCGCCCGGCAGCGAGTCATCCCCGGCAAAAATCATGTTGCCTTGTGCATCCACATCAGCGGTGTCTTTGTAGTATTGTTTAGGCCCGTAATAGCCTGCGAGGTAGCAAACCGTATCTTTTACTCCTTCAATTTTAACTTTGATGGAGTAGCCTTTTTCCTGAGCAATTGAAGTTGAAGCGAAAAGAATAACAGCAAGCAGCAAACGCACATATCTCATCTCTCTCTCATTTTTGAAAGTACAAATTTAACACAATATGGGAAAAGTTCTGTTAAGGAAATGTTAATGTATAGTGACAGAACCTCAGTTATTCAACATCACCGGCATTACCAGCATCAGCAGATCTTCATCGGATTTGCCATTGCCCGCAGGCAGTAACAAACCAGCACGGTTGGGAGCAGACATTTCGATATTCACTTGTTCGGTATCCAAGTTACTGAGCATTTCAATGAGAAACCGTGAATTGAAGCCGATTTCCATGTCATCTCCATCGTATTGGCAGGTAAGCCGCTCGGCAGCTTCATTTTGAAAGTCAAGGTCTTCTGCGGAAATGTTGAGCTCGCTGCCCACAATCTTCAGGCGGATTTGATGCGTGGTTTTGTTTGAGAAAATAGAAACGCGCCTGATGGAATTCAAAAACAACTCGCGATCAATAGTAAGTTTATTGGGGTTCTCTTTGGGGATAACCGCATCGTAATTGGGGTATTTACCATCAATCAATCTACAAATCAAGCTGGTGTTTTCAAAAGCGAAAAAGACGTTGGTATCGTTGTATTCGATTTTCACATTCCCCTCAACACCTGGCAAAATGCCTTTCAAAAGGGTTAGCGGTTTTTTCGGAATGATGATGCTCGATGCCCTCTCTGAACCAACATCTGTACGCCTGTAGCGCACCAACTTATGTGCATCGGTAGCTACGAAAGTCAATTCTTTTTCATCCAATTCAAGTAAAACGCCTGACATTACTGGGCGCAATTCATCGTTTCCTGCGGCAAAAATGGTTTTGTCAATGGCCCCGAAAAGTGTACCTGCAGCCATTTCGAGTGTGGTGGCCTCTTCCATTTCCGGAACGCGGGGAAATTCTTCGCTGTTTTGACCTGTAAGCTTGTATTTTCCATTATCGGAAGATATTTCGATACCAAAAGTTTTTTCATCAATTGTAAAACTGAGGGGCTGGTCGGGGAAGGTTTTTAAGGTGTCGAGCAGGAGGCGGGCTGGCATGGCCACACTACCGCTTTTATCTCCTTTTTCCAACTTAATGGAAGTGGTCATTGTGGTTTCAAGGTCTGATGCGGACGCTATTAGGTTACCTTCATTCAACTCGAATAAAAAATGGTCGAGAATGGGCAATGTATTGCTGGTGCTCAAAACACCGCCTATGGCCTGCAATTGCTTTAATAATGTGGAACTGGAAACAATGAATTTCATGTGGTTATTTTTTTTTGATTTTAATGGTCACACGAAACCTTTGATGATTAATTAATCATGTCGGTTTCATACTCAAAATAGTTTTGAGGGAAAACAAAAATAAATTATCGGTCAAGTTTTTTCTTTTTTTAAATTGACTGTAATTGAATAATTATTAACAACTGTTAATAACCCTTTTTGAAGTCGTCAATGGTTTTAAAGATGGGGTCGAAAACGTAATATTGAATCACTACGAAAGTCGAGTCATCAATGAGTGCATAAAGGCGGTCAAGGTCGTGGGTGATGGGATTGCCGAGTTCATCTTCTGCACCGGGCTTGTTTGGCTTAAGAAAGGTCTTTAAGTTTTTTTGATTCCCATTAGCTTCAGTAACGGTTATGAGGTGCATGGGAACAGCTTTTTTTACCGAATCAATGATCGCCTCGGTTTTGGTTTCTTCAAAACTTTCGAAATGCACTTTTTTGAAAAGTGACAAGTATTGCATCACTTTCAGCGTATCATAGTTTTCGATTTCTTTATTATCTTTTACTGACTTCAAACTAAAAATATCATCACCCAAATTGGTAATTTTAAATGAATAGGACTTGATATCAGTGTGCTCCAATTGTACAGACTTGATTTCACCGTATTGATAGGCAAAAATCTTGGTGCTCCGCCAGTCATTCTCATTAGTAAAGTAACGAGGCCCGAGGAACCCCCTAAATCCTTCCATATGTGTTAGAAAAGGCACGGATGAGCCATCCAGCAACATGTAGTTACCCGTGTGGTCGCGGTCTGAATGCCCAACAAAATATACCTTTTCGGGGGTATCACTACCCTGATATATTTCAATTTTCACGTGTGAACCGGAGATTTGCTTCACTACATTTTCAAATGCAACTTTTGGAACAGGAGCTTTCACGCTCACTTTTTTAATGACTTCAAGCAGGTTGTTGACTGCATCCTGCTTCGCTGTGTACTTGTTGTTGAGTTTCCATTTGACTTCATCCACACGTTCTAATAAAATGGTGCGGTTGCTGCGGTCAGCCAAAAATATTTTGGTGATCGATGCGGTGTCTTCCACTGCAAAGTCACTCAATTCTTTTTTGATGGTGCTGCTGCCTTGCGTACGGTATAAATAAAGAGCAAGAGCAGTGAGCAGGATTAATACAATGATGGTAGTTATGTTTTTTTTCATTTCTCAAATTTCCTTTTACGCAAATAGTACTGAACTAATCCAAACAGCAAAATTAGCAGAATGGGAGCAACTGTGTTGAGCATTTGCCATCGAGGCCGCTCTTTTTTCACTTTTTGAAGGTCGAGCATGCGTAGTTTGAATTCTTTTGCGCGGGCTGCAATCAACCCGGAATCATCGCACAAATAATTAATGCAGTTCAGCAAAAAATCTTTGTTGCCGTAAAACTTATCGGTGTAGCGGTCATATTCCAAAGGATAATATTGGTTGGTGGTACGGTTTACATTGTTTCTAATAATGTCGCCATCCGAAATCACAATTTGTTTCGTTGGCTTGCTTTTTTCTCGAAATCCGATGCCTTTGCTATCGCTGATTTGCGGAGGGATGCGGTTGGTAAACACGGAATTGAACTCGCCTTCGAGCAGCACTGCAATGACCTGTGGCGGATGGCTGTATTGTTTTTCATCAGGAGGCTTGCGCAAAATGTTAAAACTGATGCGAGTAGGCGCATTGACTAATTTGGTGTAATTGGATGATTTCAACAAAATAGTTTTTCGAATGCCCTTTCCTCCTACCGTATCAATACTGCTAACAAATTGGGTTTTGATGGCTTCGAGATTTTTTACAATGGGATGACTCTCTTCTGACATGATCAACGGGAAAAAATACCACGGAAAAAACTCCTGTTTCGGCTGATTACCAATCATGCCCGTAACGATGGGAATGGGCAAGGAGCGCAAATCCATTATGAGATTTGGATTGACACGAACACCGTATTTGAATAACATATCGTCCAGATTAACGGGGTTGGCAATGCCCATTGTTAAATTTTTGCGCTGTAAACTGTCCATTTCAGCGTGCACGGCATCGAGTAGCCAAAGAGCTTTCCCACCTTTCATGATGAATTGGTCAATGATGAACTTGTCTTTTTCATCAAAAGCCGAATCGGGCTTGGCAATCACAATGGCTTTGTAACCATCCAAAACATTAAGAAGCCCGTCAATTTTAACACGCTCAACTACATAAGTTTCTTTCAATGATTTCGTTATGTCTGCGACTTCAATTTCATTGAGTTCACTGTGCCCCTCTATAAAAGCAATTTTACCTCCCACTTCACCGCTGAGCTTTTGAATTGAACTTGAAATTTCGTATTCCAGTTGCTGGATGGAATTGTTTAACATCACTTCGGGATGCGAGCCCATTTGGCTTTTAAGCAGTTGCATGGTTGATTCCTTGCCTTTAAATGAAAAAATAGCACCTGGCCAAATGATTTTGTTTGAAGAGCCATCCTCAGTTTTTACTTCAAGGTCCGTAGGCATTAGCCCCTGTTCGTAAAGCCGTTGGTAAACTTCATTTCTCGTTTTTTTATCGGGACTTTCTGAGGGATTGATAAATTGGTATTCGACATTGTTTTTGGAGTAAGCGCGAAACTCATCCAGCATTTCTTTGGTTTCATCACGCAAGCGCTTGAAGCCGGCAGGCAAATTCCCTTCGAGATATACACGAACAAAAACAACATCATCCAGATTTTGAAGCATTTGCTTCGTTGCATCCGTAAGTGAGTAACGATTTTCGGAGGTCAAATCAAATCGCTCAAAAGCAAACGAGGCAATGAAGTTGATGAGAACAACTATTGCTAACCCAAGCAAAAGCTGGATGATATCGCGCTTTTTATTTTTCACAATTTCACCTTTAACTTTTCCAAAACAGCTTCCAATTTTTTCTCGTTTTCAATAATCTTCACTTTTTTATGCCGACTTGTTTGACCTGATAAAATTTCAATCTGCGATTTGGGAGCGTCAAAAATATCCGAGAGAAAATTGATTAATTCTTTATTTGCCTTTCCATCTACGGGAGGGGCTTTTATTTTTACTTTGATGTTTCCCTGCGCGTCAGCAATGATTTCATTCTTTCTTGCATTGGGAGTTGTTTTCAGTTGCAAAATCATTTTCCTATTTTTCTCATTCACCACTTTCTGCTTTCCATCACCGTCTTCGTGAACAGTAAAAAAACTCCCGTTAAACTTAGAAAATAGATAACATCTCTTGTATCAATTACCCCTCGGCTCATGGAAATATAATGTTCGTTTATTCCTAATTTTAAAATCAAAGCATCAATACCGCCAAATAATTCCAGCGAACTGATAGATTCAAATCCAACATAGCAGAAAAAGCACAGAAACACCGCCAGAATAAAGGCAATGATTTGGTTTTCAGTAAATGAAGATGCAAAAATGCCAATGCCCACAAACCCTGCTGCCAAAAACAGCAGTCCGATATACGAGCCCCACATACCTCCCGTATCAATGTTTCCCGCGGGGCTGCCCAAAGCATGTACTGAAACATAATAAACCAGAGTTGGCAACAATGAGAACAGTACGAGAAGAAACCCTGCAAAATACTTCGCAAAGATGATTTGCCAATCGGATAAAGGGCGAGTTAGCAGCAACTCGATGGTTCCTGTTCTTTTTTCTTCGGAAAAAGAGCGCATGGTTACGGCCGGCACCAAAAACATAAACACCCATGGGGCAGTGATGAACAGTGTGTCAATGTTGGCGTAACCCGCATCAAGCACGTTGGAATCACCAGGAAAAACCCACATGAACAGCCCGATGGTGGTGAGAAAAACGCCAATGACGAGATACCCGATTAACGAGCTGAGAAAACTGCTGATTTCTTTTTGGAGCAGGGTGATCATGGTTTCCGAAACGCTGGCCAAAATTACTTATTTTACTGAACGGTGAATTTTGACGGTTCGGCAGTTTTCAACGATTTTCTGTTTAGTTTCGCAAACGCTTGTTCAATATTAAAAATTTGCTCAATTTAACGTTGAACATTGAACTTTAAACATGATAATCCAAAAATTCGGTGGTACATCAGTCGGAACGCCAGAACGTATGCAGCAAGTGGCGGATCTCGTCAGTGGTGTTGGGCAGAAAATCGTAGTGCTTTCTGCTATTTCAGGCACAACCAATGCGCTGGTTGAAATTGCGCAATCACTGTATGCGAAAAAAAATGAAAAGGCAGTTGAACAAATAGGTAAACTGCGAGCACATTATCAGGGTTTCATCCAAAAACTGTATTCCTCCGAAGAAACAAAATCCAATGCTAACGGCCTGCTCGAAGAGCACTTTAACTACCTGAAAAGCTTTACCGTTGACTTGTTTACGATTTACGAAGAAAAGGCAGTTTTAGCGCAAGGCGAATTGCTTTCCACTGCCTTGTTTCAGTTTTATTTGGAAGAACAAAAAATACCTTCCGTTTTACTGCCTGCATTGAATTTTATGCGGATAGATAAAGACAGCGAACCTGATATGTTTTATATTAAACAAAACCTTCATAAAGAATTAGAAAAATATACTGATAATCAACTTTTTATATCTCAGGGATATATCTGCAGGGATGCTTATGGTGAAATAGCTAATTTAAAACGAGGAGGCAGCGATTATACGGCATCCATTATCGGTGCTGCGGTTGATGCGGATGAAATCCAAATTTGGACAGATGTTGATGGCATGCACAACAACGACCCCCGCCTGATTGAAAACACTTTTCCGATTAGTGATTTGTCATTTGATGAAGCGGCAGAGTTGGCTTATTTCGGTGCGAAAATCCTGCATCCTGCGAGCATTCGCCCGGCAAAAGACAAAAACATTCCTGTTAGGCTGAAAAACACTATAAAACCCGATGCTCCAGGCACGTTGATTACTGCTGAATCGAAGGGCGAAGGCATCAAGGCTGTGGCAGCTAAAGATGGAATTACAGCCATCAAAATACGATCAGGAAGAATGCTGCTTGCTTACGGTTTTTTGCGCAGTGTGTTTGAAGTTTTTGAGCGCTACAAAACGCCTATTGACATGATTACGACTTCCGAAGTCGGTGTTTCCATTACGATTGATGATACAACTCATCTTGAAAGAATTGTAAATGAGTTGGAAGAATTTGGCACTGTGGAAATAGATGCAGACCAAAGCATCATTTGTGTRGTAGGTGATTATCTSGCTGAAAAACAAGGCATTGCCGCGCAGGTTTTTCAATCGCTAAAAGACATTTCTGTACGGATGATTTCCTTTGGCGGAAGCAAAAACAACATTTCGCTTTTGGTGCATTCTAAACACAAAAAAGAGGCTCTTTTGGCTATTAATAAAGGGCTTTTTAAAAAATCTTAACACTCGTGTTTGCRCCTGAACTCATAAAAAAATACCAATCTATTCCCACACCTTTTTATTATTATGATTTGAAGGTGCTGGACGAAACGTTGCATCGGCTCAAATCGGCTGCGGACAAATACGGCTATGTGGTACATTAYGCCATGAAAGCCAATGCGAACGATAAAATTATTCAACTAATCAGCGACTATGGCTTTGGGGCTGATTGCGTGAGCGGAAATGAAATCAAAAAAGCGATGGAAACGGGGTTTCCTCCCAATGARATTGCTTTTGCAGGCGTAGGGAARTCYGATGAGGAAATTGATATTGCGTTGCAAAACGACATTTTTTCTCTGAATGTTGAATCAGTTCAGGAAATTGAAGTGATCAATACTATGGCTGGAAAATTGGGTAAAAAAGCCAAAATTGCGCTACGCATCAATCCAGATGTGAACGCAAAAACACATCATTACATCACCACAGGACTGGAAGAAAACAAGTTTGGCATCAATCGTTGGGAGTTGGAAAAAGTGCTGGAACAGCTTGAGGAGTGCAAAAATGTTGAGCTCACCGGCTTGCACTTTCACATTGGCTCGCAGATAACAGATATGAGCCCATTCAGGAATTTGTGCAATCGGGTAAACAAAATCCAGCAGTGGTTTTTCGACAGGCATATTATTGTTGAACATATCAATGTTGGTGGTGGCTTGGGCGTGGACTATTATAACCCCGACAAAAACATGATTCCCGATTTCAATACCTTTTTTAAAATTTTTGATGATTTTCTTGAATTGCGTCCAAAACAGCAACTGCATTTCGAGTTAGGAAGGGCCTTGGTAGCACATTGCGGTTCGCTCATTTCTAAAGTGCTGTATATCAAAGAAGGCATTAACACCAACTTTGCCATTTTAGATGCGGGTATGACCGAATTGATTCGCCCCGCACTATACCAATCTTATCATAAAATTGATAATATTAGCCGTCAGTCGGCAGTTGCCAGTCGTAAATACGATGTAGTTGGGCCGATATGTGAATCATCCGACTGCTTCGGAAAAGCCGTTGACCTGCCTGAAACCAAAAGAGGCGATTTATTTGTCATCCGCACTACAGGCGCTTACGGGGAAGTAATGGTTTCGCAATACAACTTAAGAGACAAGCCGAAAGCAGTGTATTCGGATGAGATTGGGGAGTAGTAGTTGGAATCCCGAATCCTTAATTCAGTTGTTCTATTACCTGCCTGCCTTACTCCGAAGGCATGGTTCAATTGTTCAAATCTTCACCTATTTTTCCTTGCCTATATACCTGCTAACTAATAACTTTACTGCAACTTCGTATAAAGAATATTGAAACGATTCTTTATACATTTGATCGTGCCTCATGCAAAAAAGCCACCACACAAATAGCACATTTTTTTTTGCCAACACGCAATTACTACCCCAAAAAACCAAAAGAGCTATTTTCTTCCACCGCTCGACTGACTGTGGATAACTTTTGACCGGACACTATTTGTCCTTGCTAAATTCATCATTATCTTTGTGACAAAATTTGACCCCGAATGACAATGACCAAAGAAAAGTTGACCTCATTTGGAGAGCAGATTAGAGCACTCCGAGAAGAAGCAGAACTTCCATTGCGTAAAGTTGCTGCGCATTTGGACATTGACCCTTCATTGCTTGGGAAAATTGAAAGGAATGAGCGACACCCAAACAAAGAATTAATCAAACAAATTGCGTTGTTCTATAAAATTGACGAGCAAGGTCTCGTTCGACAATTTGTAAGCGACCAAATTGCTTATAAAATCATTGAAGAAGGAGACATGGAAATATTAAAAATTGCAGAAAAAAAAGTGACCTACTTGCAAAACAAACAATAGTTATGGGCAAGACACTTACAAGAAATAAAGAATTGCCAACCTTTTTTGGAGAAGTTCAATTAAAAGGCAAAAAACAAGAAATTGACTTCGCAATCAAAACGGATGACACACCCGTTCTGTTCTACAAACACCCAAACGGAAATCTTTTTCAAGGCAACTGCATTGAATGGCTTAAATCGCTAAAACCGGAGAGCGTTGATTTAATTTTTGCTGACCCACCCTACAACATTAAAAAGGCAGATTGGGACACCTTTGATAGCCAGGAGAAATACATCAATTGGTCAATGCAATGGATTGAGGAAGCTGCGAGAGTTCTCAAACCAACAGGGTCATTATACATCTGTGGATTTTCTGAAATTCTTGCCGACCTAAAACATCCGGCATCAAAACTTTTCAAATCATGCCGTTGGATTGTTTGGCATTATAAAAACAAAGCAAACTTGGGCAAAGATTGGGGACGAAGCCATGAAAGTATCTTGCTTTTTAGAAAGTCAAAAGAATTCACGCTAAATGTTGATGCCATTAGAATACCTTATGGTGAGCATACTTTGAAATACCCAAGCCACCCACAAGCCGAAACAAGCCAATACGGAAACGGAAAAAATGGAAAACATATTTGGGAGCCAAATCCGCTTGGAGCCAAACCAAAGGACGTTTTGGAAATCCCAACTACATGCAACGGAATGCACGAAAAGACACCTCATCCTACGCAAAAGCCGGAGGAATTATTACGAAAAATCCTTTTGGCATCTTCCAATGTTGGAGACGTTGTGTTAGACCCTTTCTGTGGTTCAGGAACTACCCCCACTTGTGCAGAGCAATTGCAAAGAAAATGGCTGGCTTGCGACTTATCGCCTGAATATCTTGACTGGACAGTAAGCCGTTTGGAACTGGTTGAAGAATGGGATATTGAAAAATGGATTAAATATGACTTTGACAATTTGCAAAGAAGAAATTCAATCAGATGACAATTAAACAACTTGTAAAAAAGGCGACCAACAAAGACAATTTCAATGATTTGAAGGGCTTCATCAATTTTAGCCAAGAATACCTTGCATATGTAAATGACAATCTTCAGGCGATAATCGTTTCTCAAAACGAAAACCACTATCAGTTTTATCAATACAATAGGTCAGGCAATTTTCAAATCACCAGACCGATAAATTCAGATTTGATGTATGGCACCAAAACCTTTGCTGAAACAGCGAAGGAGTACATCAAAATCTTGAAAAATATTAAAACGGCAAACAAGAAAGACCCTGCAATTCGAGAAATCATCAATAACGCGACATATACAATTCAGCAATCCATTGGTGCTGCGTTGGACGGTTTGCCGGCAGGAAAAACGAACACAGCAAGAAAACTAAATGGAGATTTATTTGAACATTTCATCCGTTTGATAATCCGGGAAATCGGTATTGATTGCAAATCTGAAGTTATGAAAATTCCAGTTGTTGCGAAGGGAAAAACTCAATTTAATATGAGATATCAGCACGATTTAATCATTGGAGAGGAAGATGACATCAAGGTAATCGGCTCAATCAAGACATCAAGCAAAGACAGGATAGACAAGATTTTCATTGACAAATTTCTTTACAACAAATTGACCGACAAGAATACTCCTCACATTGCAATTTTCCTCAATGACGTTCAAAGAAAAAATACCAAAAAGGAAGGCAAATACAGTATCAATGCAACTTTTCTTCCCGGACATTTTAAGGGGTACACGGTTAAACTCAATCCACTGGACGGAGTTTATTACTGTGATATTCGCCCTAACATGAGGACAGAAGAAATTTTGAAAGACCATATCAAGACCTTTGACAATTTGCTCATTGAAGACATTTGGAAATTTATCTGACGCTTCGCAGTCACACACATTGGCTGGTCGCACAAGGCAACGCACAGCCCAAAATCAGCCAAAGAGTGCGCCTGTCCTGACGCAAAAAAAGAAAAGAATAAAAAGCACGAAGGCACAACAAAGTATAAAAAACATAGGGCAGACAAGGGTTTCGGAGAGTTTAGTGCTATTAAGAAACCTATTGCTCGGCTGACAGGGAAGTAGCTCCAAAAACCCTACATTTCATACACAAACCGTTGCGGTAAAATCCCCCATCTGTCATAATTCCACCTTGCTCTCCAAACTCCACGCCTCCGCTTTATCAGAAAACAGTTGTTTGGTTTTTGCCCAAGTGCTTTGAAAAAGTTCCGAATGACGGTAGTTATTCAGGTGAGTTTCCGAGTCCCACCAACTGTAAGTGAAAAAAACATGCGGCTGACGAACGTCTTGTAACAACTCAACTTTGCTACAGCCTTCAAATGCGCGTATTTTTTCCTTAAAATTTCCGAAAACCTCTAAAAAATCATCCACCCTTTCGGGCAGGAAAGTCATTTTTACAATTCTAATTATCATCAAGCTTATTCGATTAAATTCAAGGTTTCTTTTTGTGATCCTATAACTAAGATTACTTGAAAGCACTCCGTATGCTCTTAATCACATAATTCTGCTCTTCCTCGGTCATTTGGGCAAATAATGGAATCAAAATACTGTTATCGGCCAAATCTTCTGAAACCGGTAAGGAAACATCTTTGCATAAATCACGGTAAGCGAGTTCACGGTGGGTGGTCATAATTCCCCTTCGGGAAGAAACGCCTGTATCAAAGAGTTTTTGCATCAATTCATCCCTTGAAACAGGGCAATTTTCTTTCAAATAAATGGAATAAGATTGGTAATTGCTGAGACAACCTTCCTTTTCAACCGGTAGGCACAAAAAATCCAAATCACCCAATTCCTGATGATAGCGCAAAGCAATCGTTCTTCGTTTTTCGATGATTTCATCAAGTTTTTCGAGTTGCTTAATACCGACTGACGCCTGAATATCGGTCATACGGTAGTTGTAACCCAGTTCAAGGTACTCTTCAAAAATAATTTTATCAGCCGAATGGCGAGCTCTGTCAGTTACTGATACCCCGTGCTGACGCAGGCGTTTCAACCGTTCTGCAAATTTTGGATTTGAAGTGGTAATCATTCCGCCATCGCCTGTAGTGATCACTTTCCGGGGATGGAATGAA
>NVWW01000064.1 GCA_002746335.1 Flavobacteriales bacterium
TGGGTGGTGGTAAAAGTGGCAAAGGATTTTCCATCGTAACGGCTCACACCGCCTCCAAAAGTGCCGAACCATAAATTCCCGTCTTTATCCTCTGTGATGCTCAAAACAATGTTGTTGGCAAGGCCCTGGGTGGTGGTAAAAGTGGTAAAGGATTTTCCATCGTAACGGCTCACACCGCCTCCAAAAGTGCCGAACCATAAATTCCCGTCTTTATCCTCTGTGATGCTATAAACCCTGTTGTTGGCAAGCCCCTGGGCGGTGGTAAAAGTGGCAAAGGATTTTCCATCGTAACGCGATACGCCTCCAGAAGTGCCGAACCATAAATTCCCTTCTTTGTCCTCTGTAATGCTATAAACACTGTTGTTGGCAAGCCCCTGGGCGGTGGTAAAAGTGGCAAAGGATTTCCCATCGTAACGGCTCACACCGCCTCCAAAAGTGCCGAACCATAAATTCCCGTCTTTATCCTCTGTGATGCTATAAACATTGTTGTTGGCAAGCCCCTGGGCGGTGGTAAAAGTGGCAAAGGATTTCCCATCGTAACGCGATACGCCTCCGCCTTCTGTCCCGAACCAGAGGTTGCCACGGCTGTCACACAGTGCGCTTTTGTGGCCGTAAGAGATGCCGTCCATCGCCAGGCCGTCATCGGTGTCATAAGTGGTGAACAGGCCCATGCCGGCAGCGCTTTGGTCAGGCAGGGGTGCGCCATCTGCAGCGTTGCGGCTTACAACACGGAGCAATTTGGTTTTGGGCGGCTTGAGGGCGATGGTTTTGGGGCCGCTTTTGGAATGTTTTATGTAGCTGCCTCCCTGCTTTAGAGGAACCACGATAATACCGGGTGCGGGACAGGTATCGGTTAAAACAACTACGGGCGGTTTTAAAGTATCGTTCTGCGCCAATAGCATGAAAGAGATTGAGCAGAGAAAAACAAGGGCTGCCAACAAGCGCAACCTATACCATGCGCACGTTACCAAGAAATTATCATTTTTTCCTGACAAAATCAAGACCGTATTATCTGGTAAAGATACCAGTTATTCAGACTGCCCGCTCCCCTGGCGGGCTTAAGCCACTACCCCCTGCAACACCTCAGCCATTTTGCTGCCAATATCCGCAGGAGATTCTACCACGTGAATACCACACTCACGCATGATTTGCATTTTAGCTTCAGCTGTATCGTCCTTACCCCCAATGATGGCGCCTGCATGCCCCATCTTGCGGCCTTTCGGAGCAGTTTTCCCGGCTATAAATCCAACAACAGGTTTTGTTCCGTGTTCTTTCACCCAATGAGCAGCTTCCGATTCCATGCTGCCACCAATTTCACCAATCATAATGATGCCATCCGTATCGGGGTCGTTCATAAACAATTCAACGGCATCTTTAGTGGTTGTGCCAATTATAGGATCACCGCCAATGCCAATGCAAGTGCTCTGCCCCAAACCGGCTTTGGTTACTTGGTCAACCGCTTCGTAAGTTAATGTGCCCGAACGGGAAACAACCCCAACTCTTCCGGGAACATGGATAAACCCTGGCATGATACCTACTTTCGCTTCACCAGGTGTGATAACACCCGGACAGTTCGGGCCAACTAATCGGCAATTTTTATCACTTAAAAATGCTTTTACAGTCACCATGTCCTTGGTTGGAATACCTTCGGTAATACAGACGATTACTTGTATTCCTGCGTCAGCTGCCTCCATCACTGCATCAGCCGCAAAGGGAGGTGGCACGAAAATGATTGAAACATCGGCTCCTGTTTCTTTCACTGCCTGCTCTACGGTATTAAAAACAGGCTTTTCCAAATGAGTTTGGCCGCCTTTACCAGGCGTAACGCCACCTACTATATTAGTACCGTATTCAATCATTTGTTCAGCATGAAAAGTGCCTTCGCTTCCGGTAAATCCTTGTACGATTACTCTCGAATTTTTGTTGACTAAAACGCTCATGGTAATAATGGTTAATGGAACATGGGTGATGGTAGATGTCTGCGCTAAAATACATTTTTTTCATTATTTCCAATTTCATGAGAATCAATTGATATTTTTGGCTAAAGAAAAACTATGAGTCCTAAAACACAGGAACTGCTCGACAGGACATTCCGATTCGGTGTGGGAATATTGAAATTCCTCGCCACACTTCCACATACCCCGATTTATCTCGATGCTAAAAGGCAGTTGGGAAAAGCAGCTACATCTATCGGGGCTAATTATGAAGAAGCCCAAGGTGCGGTTTCAAAAAAAGATTTCAGCAATAAGATTGGAATTGTTTACAAAGAATCACGGGAAAGTCATTTTTGGCTTCGGGTGCTACAGGCAATTTATAATGACGTAAAATACGAAAAGGAATTTAACCGCTTCCTTATTGAGGCCATCGAATTCAAGAAGATTTTTTCATCCATTAAGCTAACCGCTGATTCAAAAACGATCAAAAGTCCCTAATTTAAAGGCATTAAAATTAACCCTATTTTATTAACCATTATCCATCAATCATCAACTATCAACCATCAAATACCGATACCATTTGTGCTGTTGCTACACCGCAAGGTTCAGGCGCCATTGCCGTTATCCGTGTTTCGGGTGAAAAAGCCATCCAAACCTGCAACCGTATTTTTCACGGGAAGGACTTAAGAAAGCAAAAATCACACACCCTGCATTATGGCTCCATCAAATCCGAAGAAAAAGTAATTGACGAAGTGCTGGTAAGCGTTTTCAAAGCGCCCAACTCCTATACCGGAGAAGACGCTGTGGAAATTTCGTGCCACGGCTCTGATTTCATTCAGCAGCAAATATTGAATCTATTAACTAAAACCGGTGCACGATTGGCACAGCCTGGCGAGTTTACGCTGCGTGCGTTTCTCAACGGGAAACTTGATCTCTCGCAGGCAGAGGCCGTTGCCGATCTAATTGCTTCTGAATCTGAAAATTCACACAAAATTGCTTTACAGCAAATGCGGGGAGGATTTTCAAATGAAATCAAAAAGCTGCGGGAAGAATTGGTGAATTTTGCTTCGCTCATTGAACTTGAATTAGATTTCAGCGAAGAAGATGTGGAATTTGCCAACCGTACTCAACTGAAAACATTGATTTCTAAAATTCAAAAAGTGATTCAAGGCTTGATTAATTCATTCGAAGCCGGAAATGTGATAAAAAATGGCGTGCCGGTAGTGATTGCAGGCAAAACAAATGTCGGAAAATCCACACTRCTCAATGCACTGCTYAATGAAGARCGCGCTATYGTTTCTGAAATTCCAGGMACCACCCGTGATRTTATTGAAGACACMATTAATATCAATGGAATGACATTYCGTTTTACCGATACGGCYGGCATCCGTCACACCACCGATGAAATCGAAACYATTGGCGTAAAAAAAACGCTYGAGAAAATAAAGCARTCAGCTATTTTGCTYTACGTTTTTGATGTGCATGAAATCACMGAAAGGGARTTAAAGAATATTTTARGTGARCTAAAARYCGAATTAGCCGAATCAAAGTCAAAAATCTTGATTTTGGGMAATAAAATTGACAARGAGAACACAGCAGAAATTGGCAACGAATTTGCATTTTTTGATGACTTGATRCTGATTTCAGCCAAAGAAGGAACYCATTTGGAGGAACTGAAAAACCGGCTCGTTTCAATGATGAACCTCGGAAAAACAGGGCAGAACCAAACCATCATCACCAATGCGCGGCACCGGGAAGCGCTCACCAATGCGAATAAGGCGTTGGAAAATGCCGAAAAGGGCTTGGAAACAGGTAAAACCGGTGACTTGCTTTCGAGTGATATTCGCGAGGCGTTACGCTATTTGGGTGAAATCACAGGACAAGAAATCACATCGGATGAGGTATTGGGTGCGATTTTCAGTCGCTTTTGTATCGGTAAATAGTCAATATTCTAACCTGTCTTCCTTTGCCTGCCAATCTCTAAAAGCAGCCAACGCTTCTTGCCTCATTATTTGAACAGTTTTCAGGTTTCTCTCTTCAACGGGAAGCTCAATTTCATTATAGATAAAAGCATCGTCAAAACCCACTTCTGATGCATCTTCTTTTGTGCAGGCATAATAAATTTTTGCAGGCCTCGCCCAATAAATTGCCCCCAAGCACATCGGGCACGGCTCGCAGGATGTGTAAATTTCACAGCCATCCAATTGGTAGTGCCCGAGATTTTTGCATGCATCCCGAATAGCTGTTACTTCGGCATGAGCCGTAGGATCGTTAGTGGAAGTAACACGGTTGTTTCCCCTGCCAATGATTTTCCCGTTCTTCACTACTACTGCTCCAAAAGGGCCTCCCCTACCCGAACCAACACTTTCTATCGCCAGTTCGATAGCGGCCTTCATAAATTCAATTTCCTTGGAATTTTGCATCTTTGAATTTCACTCAAAAGTAGGTCAATGAATAGTTCATTCCAAATAGAAGGCAACATTGTTGATGTTGTTGCAAAGCGGGTTTTCAAAGGAATAATTACTGTGGAAAGCAAAAAAATTACTTCCATTGAGGAAAAAGAAACGAGCAATAATCAATTTATAATGCCCGGTTTTGTGGATGCCCATGTACATGTGGAAAGTTCGATGCTCATTCCTTCTGAATTTGCGCGATTGGCAGTTGTTCACGGTACAGTCAGCACTATTTCCGATCCACACGAAATCGGCAATGTGCTTGGCATTGATGGCGTTAAATACATGATCGATAACGGAAAAAAAGTGCCATTCAAATTCTGTTTCGGTGCACCTTCCTGTGTGCCGGCAACTTACTTCGAAACCGCAGGAGCAGAAATAGGTGTGCATGAAATTGAAGAATTAATGGCAATGGATGAAATCGGCTACTTAGCCGAAATGATGAACTTTCCAGGAGTTTTAAACCGTGATGAAACGGTGTTCCAAAAAATCGCTATCGCCCAAAAGCACAACAAACCGGTTGACGGGCACGCGCCCGGGCTGCGGGGCGAAGATGCCCGAAAATACATCGAAGCAGGCATCAGCACAGACCACGAGTGCTTTACAAAAGAAGAAGCATTAGACAAGCTGAAATTCGGCATGAAAATTCTAATCCGCGAAGGAAGCGCAGCCAAGAATTTCGAAGCGTTGATTGAGCTTTTGAATGAATTCCCAGATGAAATTATGTTTTGCTCGGATGATAAACACCCCAACGATTTGGTGCTCGGGCACATCAACCAACTCTGCGCAAGAGCAATTGCCAAAGGCATTGAACCGATGAAAGTTATCCGCGCGACAACCTACAACGTGGTGCAACATTACAGGCTTGATGTCGGATTGCTGCAAGCAGGTGACCTTGCTGATTTTATTATCGTAAATGACTTAAAAGAATTTGAAGTGAAGGCCACTTACATCAACGGGCAAAAAGTGGCGGAAAACGGAAAGTCATTCATCGAAAGCGTGGAAGAAAAGCCTGTCAATAATTTCAACTGCGAAAAAATCTCAGTGGAAGATATTCGTGTTCCCATAGATGGCGAAAAACTCAACGTGATTGAAGTGGAAAACGGACAACTCATCACAAAAAAAGTAGAATTTCCATTTCAAAACCACAGCGAACACTTAAAAAGCGATACGGCAAATGACATTCTGAAAATAGTAGTTGTGAATCGCTACCATCTCGCAAAACCTGCAGTAGCATTTGTGAAGAATTTCGGGCTAAAACAAGGGGCAATAGCAGGCAGCGTGGCACATGACAGCCATAATATTATTGCCGTTGGCGTTGACGATGAGGACATAGTTCAGGCAATTAATCTTTTGGTGGATTACGAAGGCGGTGTTTCGCTGAGTAACGGTACGGAACAACACATTTTACCCTTGCCTGTGGCAGGTTTAATGAGCAATGAAGACGGCTACAAAGTAGCTGGAGAATACGAAAAATTAGACCAGCGTGCCAAAGCGTTGGGCAGCACACTCGCTTCGCCTTATATGACGCTCTCCTTCTGCGCCTTGCTGGTTATTCCCGAATTAAAATTGAGCGATAAAGGGCTTTTTGACGGGAACAAGTTTGAGTTTATACCGCTCTTCGAATAGGATTAATAGTATTCACACAAACAATGGAATGGTACACTTATCTTTTGGCAATAGCCGGTGGTTTTGCTGCCGGATTCATCAACACGCTGGCCGGCAGCGGCTCGTTGATTACGCTGCCCATCCTGATTTTTCTCGGGCTGCCGGCCAATGTCGCCAACGGAACTAACCGCATCGGGGTATTCTTTCAATGTTTGGTAAGTGTGTTAACCTTCAAAAAAGCAGGCAAACTGAACCTTTCTGGGACTGGATTTCTCATTTTACCCACAATTGCAGGCGCACTGATTGGTGCACTAATTGCAGTGGATTTGAACGAAAACACCATGAAAACACTGATTGCCGTGGTGATGGCCCTGCTGCTCATCCCCATTCTCAGAAGCAAAAAATCATGGATACAGGAAAGCTCAACAACCAAAAATACAAACCCGATTTTGCTGGGCTGTGTATTTTTCATTATCGGGATTTACGGTGGGTTCATTCAGGCGGGCATTGGTATTTTCATGCTTTCGGCAATGGTGCTTTTGGCGGGCCTTGACTTTGGAAAATCAAACGTATTGAAAAACTTCATCGTGCTGTGCTACACGCTTCCCGCCATTTTCATTTTCATAGTTAACAACCAAGTGGACTGGTGGTTGGGCGGGCTGCTCACCATCGGGCAGGCAACAGGCGGCTGGGTTTCCGCGCGGTTTGCAACGAAATCCAAAAACGCCAATGTGTGGGTAAGGCGATTGCTGATTGCAATGATTTTGGTTTCTGTTTTTGAGTTGTTTGGCTTGCGGGAGTGGGTATTTGCTTATTTACGTTAAAGTTAATCTTATGAAAAAGGTATTAGGTATTGAGCCCATGCACCAATTTCCAACGCACAGACTAGCTTAAACATCCACCGGATATTCGCCCTTTTCACATTCGCTTTCTACCTTTTTTGCTAACTTGCGCCAACTTCAGCTAAAAAAATTTAAAACAGTTTTTCAGTTAAGTTTTGCAAGCAATTAAAAAAGGAACAATGAGACAGAACTCACTTAAAATTTTCCTCTTGTCAATAATAATGACTGGATGCTTGACCATTCACGCCCAGACAATTCAATACACCATGCCAGAAGAAACCGAAGAACACGAAGGCACTTGGATACAATGGCCGCACAACTACCTATATGGCCCCTGGTATAAAGATGATGTAACTCCAACCTTTGTAAGCATGACCAATGCCTTGCAAGCAGGGGAAAATGTTCACATCATAGCTTACGACAGCACCGAGCTGTCCGATATTGTTATGGCACTTACAAACGCCAACGTGCCGCTAACCAACATTGACTTTTTTATCTACCCAACCGATGATGTTTGGAGCAGGGATAACGGCCCTGTGTTCGTTTACGATCAAAATAATAACCTGGCTATCCTGGATTGGGGATTCAACGGTTGGGGGTTTGACACTCCCTATTCAAAATGTGACGTAATTCCCCAAAGCGTGAGTACAGATATTGGCATTCCAAGAATTGATTTAAATGCAATGGTATTAGAAGGTGGTGCCCTTGAGCATGACGGCAACGGAACAATGTTTGCAACACGCAGTTCAGTAACACATTCGAGTAGAAATCCATCCCTTACAGAAGCCCAAATAGAAGATACGCTTACAACCTATATGGGAATTACAAAGTTCATATGGCTGGATGGCATATATGGACAGGACATTACCGACCAACACATTGATGGTTTCGTGAAATTTGCCAATGACAGCACCATAATTACCATGGACAGCACCGACCTTGCCTACTGGTACGTTAATCCAGCGGAAATAGACACCATTCACAATGCCACCAATACAAACAATGACCCCTATATTGTTGTAACCGTTCCTCTTACACAGAATAATGTGGTTACTACCTATGGAACCAACCTGGGCTACAAAGGTTCGTATGTGAATTACTACATAGCCAATGATGTAGTGCTTGTTCCTACCTACAACGACCCTAATGACGCAACGGCACTAAGCATAATACAGGGAATTTACCCAAACAGAATCGTAGTGGGAATTGATGTAAGAAACTTATATGAATACGGTGGAATGATACATTGCATAACACAACAACAGCCCGTTGACTTGATGGCAACAGGGGATATTGAACCCAGTAATTCGTCCTTGCTGCTAAACCAAAACAACCCCAATCCGTTTGACGGGTTCACAACCATTACCTTCTCTGTTGAACCGAATTCCCATGTTAGGTTAGATATATACAATTTATTGGGACAAAACATTATGACACTGACACCGAATGCAGGACACCAAAAAATAGTTTTCAGTGCAGCTGATTTTGAAAACGGAATTTATCTATACACATTAGCCGTAGACGGACAAGTTGTTGACAGCAAAAAAATGATCGTAAACAAATAAAAACTATTTGCAAAAAATAGGTGCATGATTAAGTTAACATTTCATCTGCTGCTTGTTACCCAGCTTACCATTAACCCCAAAGGTTATTGCAGCGCTGTAGATTCCCTAAAACAAGTTCTCGCTACTGAAATTCATGATACTACAAGGGTGAATACACTCTTGGCTCTACAAGAGCAATATTATGTGTCTCGCCCCGATACAGCCATCCTTCTATGCCAAGAAGCTGAGCGATTATCTGTAGCGATTAATTATAGCAGAGGCATCTCAGAGGCTTATGGCCAGTTGGGCTATTTACTTATTCAACAGGGAAAAATTGAAACAGCCCTTGCCTATAATCATAAGAGTTTAAAAATATTGGAACAATCAGGCGACAAAAAGAGTATTGCAGCAGTCTTAAACAATATTGGGTATATCTATGAGAATCAAGGCGATATTGAAAAGGGGTTGGACTACTACCACAAAAGTTTAAAGATAAAGGAAAAAATAGGGGATAAAAAAGGGGAGGCTTACTCTTTGAATAATATTGGGTTTATCTATATGAATCAAGACGATATTGAAAAGGGATTAGAATACATCCACAAAAGTTTAAAGATATACGAAGAAATAGGTGATAAAAAAGGGGAGGCTATCTCTTTGAACAATATTGGGTTAATCTATAAAAATCAAGGCGATATTGAAAAGGGGTTGGACTACTACCACAAAAGTTTAAAGATAAGGAAAGAATTAGGGGATAAAACAGGGGAGGCTAACTCTTTGAACAATATTGGGGTTATCTATTATAATCAAGGAGACCCTTCGTGTGTTGGTAGCAAAGAGGAGTGTCTCAGGGCAGGCATTGAAAAGGGGTTGGACTACTATCACAAAAGTTTAAAGATATATGAAGAAATAGGGAATAAACAAGGGGTGGCTAACTCTTTGAACAATATAGGAAGTATATATTTGGATGAGGGCAATGCAGGTGAGGCTAAAAACCATGCCAAACGTTCCCTGGATTTATCACAGGAACTGGGCAATCCGAAATTGATAAGTCAGGCTACTGGTTTGTTGAATCGCATTGCAAAAAGAGAAGGTAACTATAAAGAAGCCCTCGAAATGTACGAACTCCATATCAAAATGCGCGACAGCATCAAAAATGAAGAAACCCAGAAAGCCACCATCCGCCAGCAAATAAAATATGAGTTTGAAAAGGCTCAAATCATAAAAGAGCAGGAGGAAAAAGAGCGGCAGCGGCAGTTGGCAGCAGCAGTGAGCAGGCGGGATAATTTGCAGTACAGCATCATCGGTGTGTCATTCCTGTTTCTTGTTTTAGCTTTCCTGTTGCTGGTAAGGGTAAATGTTCCCGTGAGGTGGATGGAAGGCGCGATTTTCCTTATTTTCCTCATCTTCTTCGAGTTTATCTTGGTATTGACAGACCCTTATGTAGATAGCTCGACAGGGGGTGCTCCGGGGTGGAAACTGCTCATCAATGCTGGGATTGCCGGGTTGATATTTCCTCTACACGCATTCTTCGAGAAAGTGCTTAAAAGGAGATTAGTGAAATAAGATGAATTTAGAATGAAGAATCATAAATCCATAGCGCTTTATTGCTCATTGCTCTTTCTTCATTGCTCATTGGCCTTTGCTCAGCAAAGCGAGATTGATTCTCTGGAGGCAATTCTCAAAGAAGAAATCCACGATACAGTAAAGGTTAATACACTAAACGCACTTGCTGGAATGTATACCTATGCTCATCCGGATACTGCAATTCATTACTACCAACAAGCAGTAAAATTGAGCGCTGCATATGTGAACAATGGAGATGATAAAACCGCGAAAATTTACAATACGAAAATCGCAGATTGCTTATTTAGTATGGGGATTTTATACGCAAATCGAGGAAATTATAAGGAGGCGATTGAACAATTTATGCGGTCTATGGATATTGCAAAAAGAATAGAGAATGAAACGGCTATTGCCAAATGCCACAATGGTCTTGGCATCATTTACAGCAGGCAAGGCCTGTATGATAAAGCTATTGAAAATTATTTGAAGTCGCTAAGAATGTATGAAGAAATGGCAGCAAAAGATGCTGAGAATCACAGTGCAAAAGAAGGAATTGCAAAGGGCATGAATAATCTTGGCGTTGTTTATCTTGCGCAGGAGGATTATGATAAAGCCCTGCAATACTATCTGAGTGCCCTTGAAAAATTCCGGGAATTAAAAAAAGATCACGGTGTAGCAGCTATTCTGAATAATCTTGGAAATACCTATTACTCCGAAAAAAATTATGAGAAGGCAATTGATTTCTATTCCCAATCCATAAAAGCGTGGGAGAAACTAGAAAATCAACACGGAATTGCACAAGGCATGATGAACATGGGCAATATCTATGACGATTTAGGAGAAACGGAAAAAGCAATTGACTACTACACTCGCTCACTGGAGATTAATAAAGAAATAGGTCGAAAATCAGGAATAGCAAGAAACTTCAACAATATTGGCATAGCTTATTTTAAAAGTGGAAAAACAGATCGGGCAATTGAATATGGGGGAAAAGGATTTGCTGTGGCTAATGAGATAGGTTTGAAACTGGAAGTTAAAAAATCGTATAACTTGCTATATCAAGCTTTTGCAAGACAAAACGATTTCAAAGCTGCCCATAAATACCTCAAGCTCTTTACACAGCTTAAAGACACATTGTTTAACGAAGAAAAAAGCAAGGAAATAGGCAAGCTCGAAGCCAAATACGAATTCGAAAAAACCGAAGCGGAAAGAAAAAGAATTCAGCAGGAAGAATTGCGACTTGAGAACGAAAAAATGAAAAGGAGAAACCTTTTGCAATACTCTGGCATCTTTATTTTCATACTTGTGCTTGGCACTGGCATCTTGTTTCTTGGTAGGTTAAACCTTTCGGTAAGCATGACAGAGGGGCTCGTGTTTTTCACTTTTCTTTTATTCTTCGAGTTCTTGCTCGTGCTCACCGACCCGTATGTGGATAAATGGACAGGTGGGATGCCACTCTACAAGCTCATCATCAATGCGGGGCTGGCGGCAGTTATCTTCCCGTTACATGCTTTTTTTGAGAGTTTGCTGAAAAGAAAGTTATTGAAAAGAAAAAATTAACCGCTTCTCCCCTCCAAAATCTTCACAAACGAGCGACTCTGAATTTCTTCCAAGGTCAATCCTGTTTCCAGCACTTGTTCTTCAGAAATGGCCCCGCAGTTCATCGCTTTCAGAAAATAATTCAGCAAGCCCTGCCCCGTTGCGGCATCATCAAACACATCGCCTACCAGCGTTGCTTGTGCCGCTTTTTCTACGAAATTTTTCAGGCGAGTAGCCGCTTGTTCATAGCTTTCTAAAAAGAAAGCATAAACAGCAGTATAACGAACCGGCACTTGTGCTGGGTGTAAATCCCAACCTTGATAAATGCCCTTGTAAAGCGAATGGCAAATATGGCTGTATTGCAGCTTCCATGCACGGTGAACAACTTCAGTGTTTTCTTTTTGCTGCTCTTCCGAAAGATTGTCTCCTCGATGAGGCCCAACGGGCATCACGTTGGTTGCACCGTCCGAAAGGAAAACACCTGTTTCGGCAAGCGCTGCCTTCATTGTAAAATGAGCAAAATCACAAACGGGATGATTCATTTCCTGATACCTTGCAGTGATGTTACTACCTGCCGTATAATCATACGTGCCGAAATGAGCCCCTGTGCATCGCCCTTCTGCTGCGCGAATCATCTCCAACAGTGGGTTCGTGCCATTCGGTCCAATGATGGACTGTGGGGTTTCCACCATGATTTCCATTTTCAATGAATTAGGAGACAAATTGGCACTATCTTCTATGGCATGAAACAATTTGACCAAAGCCGAAACTTGTTCTGGAATTTGTACTTTGGGCAGTGTTACGACAAAATTTTCAGGCAATTTACCATCCGTTTTTTCAAGTAGTGTGGAAAGAAAAATATCCAGTGTTCTCACTCCCCTTTCTTTTAATTCTTCGGTAAATGGCTTGATGCGAATACCTATGAATGGCGATAAAATTCCTTCCTCCATTGCTTTTGCTACTTGGATTGCAGCAAATTCTGCGGTGGTATCTTCTTCGTCATCGGGGCGATTGCCGTAACCGTCTTCGAAATCAATACGGAAGTCCTCTACCGCTTCGGTTTCCAGTTTTTCCTTCACTTTTTCATAAACCTGAGAAGCAAGTCGCTGCCCAACTTCTAATTCGAACGCTTTTGCCAAAACGGTAAAATCGGTCGCGTAAGTTTCAAACGCTTTTAAAGCCGATTTGCCCATTTTTTGGATGGTTTCTGCCTTGAACAACTGCGCCCCGCCATATACGGTATGCACGGGTTGGCGGGCAACAGATTCGCCTGGGTATATTGTGTTGAATGCCTGATTTGCTGTCGTCAAATCATCCATTATTTGTTGCTCGATACCGGTTGGAAGGGTTCTTTTCATGTCACAGATTTTAACTTCCACGATAAGTTGAGTAACCATAAGGATTCAACAGCAACGGCACGTGATAGTGTTCTGTATCACATGTTTCAAAAATGATAGGCACTTCAGGATAAAAACTATTCAGGTCATTGGTTGCAAAGTAATCTCCGGTTTGAAAAATCAAACGGTAAACGCCCGGTTCGAGTGTTTCATTTTCCCCGAGCAAATCAGATATGCGTCCATCGCTGTTGGTGATGCCTTCGGCTATTTTTTCCCAATTGCCTTCGCCAGTAGGTTTTTCCAGCAAAATGCTGATACCCTCAGCCGGCTTGCCTTTGGAAGTGTCTAAAACATGTGTAGTGATTTGGCTCATTTTTTAAAGTGTTTCAGTGTTTCAGTGTATGAGTACTTAAGTTTTATTTTCTCTCTTCTTTAAATACCTGATTAGCCCCAAAGTAAGGTTTCTGGTATTATCTGTGATTTCGTGTAATTTTTTGATTTGTTTTTCATTAATATAATTCAAATCAGTCAAAACATATATCATACTTTTTACTTCGCCATTTGAACCCAATGAAATATCCAAAAAACGAATAAATTCTTTTGCACTGTAACGTGAAAATCCTTCTGCAATATTATTCATTACTGACAATGCTGCCTTTCTTAACTGCGACCTTAAGTCATAGTCCTTTGAAAGCCCTCCTTCTCTTGAAATCAGATAGACATATTTAACTAACTCCCTTGATTTCTGCCAGCACTCCAAATCTTCAAAATGCTCAATTTTTGCCATAACTCAAACACTTAAACACATACGCACATACGCACATACGCACATACCCACTTCAGCTTAATAGTTTCTCCAAACGCAAAATCATAATTTCTCTTTGCTCTTGGGCTGCGATTTTGATTTCCTTTTCAGGGTTGTTGTTGATTCTTTTTTTGAGCATTTCTAACATCTCATCTGCACTTTTACCTGTTGCACAAACGATAAAAATAAACTCAAACTTATCTTCATAGCGCTGATTGTATTCAGCTAATTCGAGCAAAGTTTCTTGTGAAGCAGCTTCAACCGATACTTGCTCTCCTTCCGACCATTCTTTGGTGGGGCCAAAGCGCTTTTTGAGCGATTCTAAATCCCCGATTTTAGGATGGTGGGTAAATGCTTCCAACCAATCGTTTCTTGAGCATTTTAACCAAAGTTGCGATGCTAATGCAAACAGCACATCTTTATCGTTATAAGGATGGAGTGATGCCACCACCTCAACCCATGTACTTGATCCGCAGCATTTCGACAACTCGCGCTGCACTTCTTCTTTTTCTAATTGGTTAAATTCTTCGAAGGTCATTTTTTCAGATATCCAAATAATCTCAGCCGGCTCACTCCGCCATCGGGATAAATATTCATTTTTATATGCGTAAACGAGCTACAATCGTTCAATTCCTTTTCAAAAATATGTTCTTTGTTGGCTTCGAGCTTGGTTTTCGGTAGTAATTCTTCCCAATCAGCATGCTCGAAATCATCGGAATCGGTCGAGCAGGCTTCCAATGAGCAGCTATCGGGGTAATTTCCCTTGAAATAAGCTGTATCAATCACCGCTTTTTTTATTGTTCCCTCATGTGCCAGTTTGATAACGACCCAATCCACATTTCCCGGATTGCGGTTGCGTTTTGTTTCCCAACCATCACCCATATTTTCTCCGGCTYCTGGCATTAGCAAGTTTTGCATGTGGCTAAAAAACATGTCGTTGCAAAGTACAGCTATGCCACCGTTAAATGCTGCCGCCAAATCAACCAATTCATTATCTTTTATCAAATTCCAATTCTTCTGGACTTCRCCATAAACCCGACAACGAGCCACCCCTCCATCGGGGTAGATATTAAGCCGCACATGTGTCCATTTACCCCCATTGTTTATTTCGAAAAAATGCTGCTCTCCTGGATTCAAAGGCGATTTCGTGAGAATTTCTGTCCATTCGGCATTTTGGAAATGCTCATTTTCTTCCAAAATACATGCTTCAACTGATGCAAAAGGGGGATGATTACCAAGAAAATGATTCGTATCAATATCGAACCCTTTGATAATTCCAGGTGTCGCCAATTTAATAATGCACCAGTCGTGGCCGGAGCTACGCTTTCTACGGCTTTCCCAGCCATCCATCCACTTGCCATTTTCRGTGTATTTATCGGGAACAAAAACCCCACGTCCAGGTTTTATCAGGTTGTCTTTTGAAGCAAAGAAGTCATCAGAGCATTCCAGCACTTTTCCACCGAGTTTTTCGGCAGCTAAGTCAATCAATTTGGTAAATTCAGGTGCTTTTCCCATCTAATCAGTCAATAAAATTTCTCCTCTTTGCAAAGATATAAATGCACCGTTGTCAAATACCTTTTCTCCCTTCACAAAAGTTTTTTCAACCACTCCAACAAGTTCTTGCCCTTCGTAAGGCGTGATTTTATGGCGGAATTGAATTGCTTCTGTTTCCACAACAAATTTTCTCTCCGGATTCCATACCACCAAGTCTGCATCAAACCCCTTTGCTATTTTTCCTTTTTTATCAGAGAAGCCAATAAAATCAGCCGTTTTCGAGGACATCCATTTTGAAATGTCCTGAACTGAAAATCCTCTTTCCTTTGCTGCTGTCCACATAACAGGCAGCGAAAACTGCAAACTGGAAATACCGCCCCATGCATCCTTTAAATTACCTGATTCCAACAACTTTAATTCTGGTGTTGAAGGCGAATGATCAGTTACCACAAAATCAATAATGCCGTCTTTCAGGGCCTGCCAAAGTTGTTCATTGTTTTCTTTTTCACGGATGGGCGGAGCACATTTGAACCGTGTATCACCATCTGGAATTTCTTCTGCATTGAAAAATAAGTAATGTGGACAGGTTTCAACGGTAAGTGGAAGTCCTTCATACTTCGCTTTTTGAATTTGCTCAATGGAATTTGCTGAAGAAAGATGAACAATATGTGTTTTGCAGTTGAATTCCTTACACAGTTTTATCATCAGTGCAATGGCATCATCTTCCCACTTTTTGGGATGGGAGTTGAGCCAATCGCCATATTGGGTTTCAATAATCATTTCCGGTGAAAAAGACGTCTCTAATTCTGAATGCATCAAAAGCGGCAAGCCGGTTTCTGCAATGATTGGTATGGCTTTTCGCAAATCGCTTTCRGTRACATTGGGAAATTCATCAATACCGGAATGAACCAAAAACGCCTTAAAGCCGAGCACACCCATTTCTGAAAGCTCAGCTAAATGATTTTCATTTCCGGGAATTACCCCACCCCAGAAGCCGCAATGAATGTGCAATTTTTCTTTTGCAGCAGCTAACTTTCGCTGAAATGCATCCGCTGTTGTTGATACAGGAGAAGAGTTCAGCGGCATATCCACTAAGGTAGTTATACCACCTGCAACTGCCGCTTTGGTTGCAGTATCAAATCCTTCCCACTCAGTCCTTCCCGGCTCATTGATATGAACATGACAGTCGACCAACCCGGGCATTAAAATGGAATTTCCAACATTTTCGAAAGGGCAATCTAATCCTTCAGGAATTCCATCAACAACATCAATGATGCATCCATTTTCAATCAAAAGCGTTGCTTCTTTCAGTGCGCTATCAATCAAAGTTCTATTGCTATGAATGGCAAAATACATCAATCACTAACCTAAAATTAAAAATCTGTTTTAGCTCCCTGGTAAATCCATATTTCCAGCACATCACGCTCTTCTTGCGTCATGCCGGTTTTGTTTCCTTGAGGCATGTTTTTAGTGAGCACCGCGCGTTGCAGGATTTTGTCTTGCATTTTCACAATTTGTTGAGGAGTATCATACATCACCCCATTTGGCGCAGCAGTCCAAGTATCATCTGTAGGCGATGCTGAGTGACACGAAATACACCGCCTTTGAATAATATCGTTGACTTGAATAAAAGAAACTTCAGGTGCATCTTTCAGTTTTTCCTCACGTGAAACCGGAGCAGTGAGCAGGAAAATAACAACCAACGCAGCAATTGAAATGCCCAGCATAAAATAATCTGATTTTCCCGCTTCGTATAAATTCCAATAATGCTTTATTCCTGCGCTTGCCAGTGCTAACCCAGCTAATATCAGCCAGTTATGCTCATGCCCAAAAGTGCTTGGGAAATGATTGCTGATCATAATAAACAACACCGGAAGTGTAATGTAATTGTTATGCAGCGAGCGTAGCCCAGCATTTTTTCCTAGTTTCGGGTCAAGCGGTTGGTTGAGTTTAGCCGCTTTCACTAATGCCTTTTGCGAAGGAATAATCACGAAGAAAACATTGGCGACCATGCAGGTTCCCAGCAAAGCTCCTGCATGAATATAAGCAGCGCGAGGGTTCATGACTTCACACAATGCCCATTCAATCAATACGAAAAGCCCGAAACCCACTAGCCCGAATAAGGCTCTTTTTTCGACCAGTTTGGTTTTGCACAGCGCGTCATAAATCAGCCACGAAAACACCATTGAGCCAATACCGATGGCAATCCCCAATTCGGAAGAAATATCCAGAATCATGGGATCAACGAGAAATGCTTTGGCATCGGCATAATAAACAATCCACATCAGCGCAAAACCCGAAAGCCATGTGAAATACGCTTCGTACTTAAACCAATGTAGTTCTTTAGGTAGTTTTTCGGGGGCACCCTTGAATTTTTCGAGGTAATAAAAGCCACCTCCGTGAATCGCCCAAAGATTTCCCGCAAGTTCATCACTAAGGCCTTTTGTTCGGTTCAGTGCGTTTTCCAAAAAGATGAAATAAAAGGAAGCGCCAATCCATGAAATGCCCGCAATCACATGCGCCCAGCGCACAATAAGGTTCATCCATTCCTTTGCATGACCTTCCATCGGTGTTCCTTTTATATAAAACCAGCAAACAGTCAATGCGACAAAAATCGCAACTAACGAAATCAGAACCTTTCGAATGAGCAACCCTTCTTTTTCAGCTTCGACAGTCACGCTTTTCGAGTATTCAGAGTCATCTTTTTTTACTGTTTTAGAAATACCTTTTAGCGGAGCAAGTACAAAAATCATCAGCAGTAAGGTTCCGATAATGAGCCAAATGAAAACCCAGCTTGTTGAAGAAAAGAGTTCACTGTTTCCTGTTTTCTGTTTCGAATTATCAACTACAAGAACAGTGGAGTTTGCTGTATCTGCTGTTACTGTATCAATTGCAAGCGAATCAAAAACGAGCGTATCTGCGGTAAGGGAATCCGCAAAAACAGGATACATTAAAATTCCAAAAGCCAATAAAAAGGAAAATCGCAATTTCATTTGAACAGAATTGCGGCTAAGTTAAAAATCTATTTGTTCTTGAAARATGAACGGAACACTACCGTTAAAGGAGATTAAGCGCCTACCCACCTGCAAGACAAGGAGTTTTACGACTTTTTATCAGCTTCATCTGTGTTGTATTTAACCGCCTATAAGTATCATACTTCTCTCAGAAGCCTGGGAATCATCGGACGTTAGATTTTCCAACTCAGAAATACCTCCATGTTTGGCTTTTTTTCGCGATAAACATTCCCGAATAATTGGCTCGATATTTTCACCACTTCGGAAAGATGTGAGCAAATCCGCTTCATCATTGGAAAAAAGGCAGTTTTTCATTTTACCATTGGCAGTGATTCGAAGACGATTACATGTATTGCAAAAATGGTTGGTCATTGAGCTGATAACAGCAAAAGTTCCTTTGTAGCCCTTAATGCGAAATGCCTTTGCCGTGTCATTTGGTTTATCATTTAACTTTTCGATTGAATAGTTGTTCTCAATTTTTTTAATGATTTCCTTGTAAGGAACAATCTTTTCCCACTGCCAGCTATTTCCATCAAACGGCATGAACTCAATGAAACGCACGTGGATGTTTACATCTTTTGTCCATTTAATAAAGTCAAGAATTTCATCATCATTCACCCCTTTCATTAACACTGCGTTCAATTTCACATAAAAACCGTTTTCTAAAAGCWAGTTGATGTTAGACATCACTTTTTGAAAATCATTCCGTTTGGCAATGGCGAAAAACCGTTCTCCACGCAGGGTATCCAAACTTACATTGATGGNAAAAACACCCGCTCGTTTCAGTTTTTGGATGTGGCGGTCTATCAAAACAGCATTAGTAGTGAGTGATAGTTTCACAGGAAGTTCGCTCAACTTAAGAGCAATTTCTCCAAAATCTTTTCGCAATAAAGGTTCTCCGCCTGTTAACCGAATCTTTTTCACACCCAAACTCACAAAAATCTTTGCCATTTCAAAGATTTCTTCAGCGGTCATTAAGCTACTTTTTGGCGAAAGCTGCACCCCTTGTTCTGGCATGCAATAGGTGCAGCGGAGGTTACATTTTTCGATGAGCGAAATACGCAAGTAATCGTGTTTTCTTCCGAAGGAGTCTTGTAAAATTTCCTGTTTCATTAAAGCGTTCAGATGATTTTACGAAGATAGGAATTCCTGCTTATTCGCTAAATTCGCGCATTATTTGCAATTCGCATAATGAGTATTTTTTCTAAAATTTCCGAAATTGAAAGCAGTAGCCGAAAAGCAGTTTTATGCACCGTTGTGAAAACCAAGGGYTCAACGCCTCGCAAAGAAGGTGCAAAAATGCTGGTGATGGAAAACGGTAGCATCCACGGYTCYRTTGGRGGAGGGAGTTTGGAAATGGARGTCATTAARAATGCRCAAAAAATCATCAAAGAACGTCAAGCGAAAAGCTTTGAGCACGCRCTGGTACACGACCAYGGYATGTGTTGTGGCGGMTCGGTAACCATATTCATCGAACCAATCATCAATAATATGAAYTTATACATTTTTGGCGCTGGGCACATAGGTGAAGCTCTTGCCCGTTTTGCATCACAGCTCGATTTCAGTGTAACAGTGATCGATGAACGACTGGAATATATTAAGAACATTCCAAAAGCGATTAAAACAAGCAATACCAGCCACTTGGTGGCACTCGAAGAGTTGGAATTTAATGAAAATACGATGATTGCAGTGATTACTCACGACCATGCCTGGGACCGAGAAATTGTGGCTTATTGTGCAAAAAAACAACATGTATATCTCGGTATGATTGGYAGCCARCGYAARRTAGAAATGGCRAGAAAACTATTTCAGGAAGGCAACATTTTGAATGAAGAAGAAATGGCTAAAATTGACTGGCCGATGGGTATTGACATCCGTTGCGAAACACCTGAAGAAATTGCGATTTCTATTTTAGCAAGATTGATAGATCTGCGGGTTAAAATTAATAAACTTAAGTGATTTCATTATTTTTGAACACAAAAGGTAAACCATGAAAAGGAGGTTAATATTTCAAATTATTGTAATAATTTTTGCCGGTCAAATTTCTATTTATGGTCAAGGAGATATTAACAGAAAAATTGACAGTTTAAAAGTAGTAAAAAGTGGTCTTCAAAGTAAAATAATCCAAATTGATAATTTAATTCGAAAATGTCAAGAAGAAAAATCATTATTAGAAGCTAACGAATTAAAGAATAGCGGAATAAAAACAAATGTCGCTTATAAATCGAGATTAATGACAGAACCATATTCTCTATCTGATATAATAACTGAAATTCCAGTGAACGGTAAAGTAAATATATTTGATATGGATGGAGATTATTGGAAATTAGAATATGATGGAAAAGTCGGGTTTGTAAAGAAAAATTTTTTTACAGAGGATGAAAGTTTACAAAAATTTGAAAAAATAGCTCTCGAAAAGAAAAAGGAAGAAGCACAGCACACAAAATTTGAGAGATTGAAAAATAAGTACGGAAAAGTTTTTGCAAACAAAATTATGGACAAGAAAATATGGTTAGAAATGACTAATGAAATGGTTATTGACAGTTGGGGTTTGCCCGATGACAAAAATAGAACTGTGGGTAGTTGGGGCACTAATGAGCAATGGATCTATGGTAATTCATACTTATATCTTGAAAATGGCATATTAAAAAGTTGGCAAGATTAGAAATAATGTAACTATGAAGCGAAGCAATAACAAAATCCAATTTGTTCTTAACGACAAGATTTGCGAAATAGATTTCAGTAATTCTGATCTTAAACCTACTACTACTGTGCTGCAATACTTGAGAAGTTTGCCTAACAAAAAAGGTGTAAAAGAAGGATGTGCTGAAGGCGATTGCGGGGCATGCACCGTAGTTTTGGGTGAATTAGCTGGTGATAAAATTCAATACAAAGCCGTTGATTCCTGCCTGATTTTCCTACCTATGATTCAGGGCAAGCAATTGATAACCGTTGAAAATGTCGGGAACCATAAAACTATTCATCCTGTACAGCAGGCAATGGTGGATACCGATGGCAGCCAATGTGGTTATTGCACTCCGGGTTTTATTATGTCATTATTTTATCTCTACAAAACGGAAAACAATCCTGACCGCGAAACGATTAATGATGTGCTCACAGGCAACCTTTGCCGTTGCACAGGTTATCGATCGATTGTTGAAGCAGCTGCCCGTTCATGCGTAAATGGTGGAATTGACCACTTCAATGAAAAGGAAAAACAGGTTATCGAACTACTTAAAGAAATTTCTTCCAATTTGGTAAATATAGAAACGACAACTCAAAGATATTTCCGCGTGACTGCATTAAATGAAGTATTGGGCTTGAAAGCAAATCACCCAAACGCTTTGCTGCTTTCTGGTGCAACAGACATCGGTTTACGCGTAACCAAAAGCAAAGAATTACTGCCCGAAATCATTGATTTGTCTGGCATTTCCGAACTGCAGCAGATCAGCGAAGATGATGAAAGTGTAACTATTGGAGCAGGTGTAAATCTCGAAGAAGTGCGCCAACTAAGCAAGAACAATTTCCCTGCGATGTATGACATGCTTTCGGTTTTCGGTTCGCGGCAGATTCGTTACCTGGGGACGTTGGGCGGCAATCTTGGCTCCGCATCTCCTATTGGCGACATTCCGCCAGTTTTGATGGCTTATGACGCAACTATTACGCTTGAAAGCGTTGATGGAAAAAGAGAAATCAAAGCATTGAATTTTATCACCGGATATCGTAAAACTCAAATTCAAACCAACGAAATCATCGCTCAAATCACCATTCCGAAATTACACAACGGAACCATCGTTAAATCCTATAAAGTTTCGAAAAGAAAGGATTTGGATATTTCAACTGTGAGCGCTGGTTTTCGGTTGGATTTGGATGAAAATGATCATGTAAAAGATATAAAATTGATATACGGTGGCATGGCAGCAATAACTAAAAGGGCAGAAAAAGCAGAGCAATTTTTAACAGGAAAAAAATGGGAAAGGGGCACTGTCGAAGAAGCGATGAATTTAGTTGACACAGAATTTACCCCGATTTCAGATGCTCGATCGGGTGCGGAAGCACGTAGAATAATGGCGAGAAATTTATTGTTGAAATTTTGGAGTGAAACAAAAAATAATCATCAATGAATAATGACCAATGAATAATGGGAAAAGAAAAACGTCCAAATATTGTTAAGGAAAAATCGTTCGGTTTTGCAGTTAAAATTGTTAATTTAAACAAGCAATTGGTTCGACAAAACAAAGAATACGTTATTTCAAAACAACTACTTAAGAGCGGAACTTCAATTGGAGCTAACGTAGAAGAGGCAGATGGGGGAATTTCCAAAGCTGATTTTTCAAATAAAATATCAATTGCATACAAAGAAGCTAAAGAAAGTCATTACTGGCTGAGATTATTGCATCAAACAAATTTTATTGAAAGAGAGCAATTTGAGGAGTTAATCCATGATTGTGATGAACTTTGTAAACTACTATTTTCGATATTAAAAACAGCAAGAATTAAAAAGCAAAATGAATATTAATCATTATTCATTAATCATTGTTCTATGAAGGAAGTAGCCCACGAAAGCGGTGTATACCACACCACAGGAGAAGCCGTTTATATTGATGACATGCTTGTGAATGAGCAATTGCTACATGGGCGGGTAGTTTACAGCCCACATGCACATGCGAAAATAAAGTCATTTGGTATTGAAAATGCTCAACAGTTGGATGGTGTTCATGCTGTACTTTGTTATAAAGACATTCCCGGAGAAAATCAAATTGGAGGAATCTTTCCGGATGAAGAGTTATTTGCTTCAAAAGAAGTACACTTTCAGGGCCAGCCCATTGCACTTATTATCGCAGAATCGGATCTTATTGGCTTTGATGCCAGAAAACTAATTGACATTAAGATCACGGAAAAACCGGTGATCGTGGACCCTCGTGAGGCGCAAAAAAAGGGCGAATTGATTTTTCCGCCAAGGACATTTAAACTTGGCAGTACTGTAGATACCTGGATAAAATGTGAACATATTTTTGAGGGGCAGGCAGACACAAATGGCCAAGAGCATTTATACATCGAAACACAGGGAGCTTATGCCCATCCGTTGGAAAATGGAAATATACGAATCTCGTCATCGACGCAGGGGCCAACTGCTGTTCAAAGAACCACTGCTAATGTTTTAAATCTTGGGATGCACAATATCGAAGTAGATGTAGTCCGTCTTGGTGGTGGGTTTGGAGGAAAAGAGGACCAGGCTACCGCTTGGGGAGTAATGGCCGCGCTGGGGGTCAAAAT
>NVWW01000065.1 GCA_002746335.1 Flavobacteriales bacterium
ATTTGCCAGTAAATGGAATATGCAGGCTCACAGTATCTGGATAAGGAGAATAAAAATTATTTTTATATATTGTAAACATTCTTTCAGTTTTTTGTTTCTTTTCATTCCGCTCAAAGGTAACGACTTTTCTTTTTAAATTTCTTGGCTTTTTCGGTTGGTCTTATGCCCTACAATAGTTAAGCTAAAGTTGAGTTTCAATTTACTTTAGCATCCGGTAACGGTAGTCGCGAAGTTAGCTGCTGAACAGCACATAGCCAAAAAAAAGCAAAGAAGTTTTAAACCTTAAGACCATTTAACAATTCAACTATTCAACCCATTTCTTTCACACTGTTGACGCTAAAATATCTCCCATAATTTTTTGCGCTAACTCATTGGCCTTCTGTTCTGTTTGGCTCTCAGAATAAATGCGGATAATGGGTTCGGTATTGGATTTTCGCAAATGCACCCATTCTTTGTCGAATTCAATTTTTACCCCGTCAATTGCATTTACCGGATGGTCGCTGTACTTTTTCTTTATTTCACTCAATACCTCATCCACATCAATCTCTGGTGTGAGTTCAATTTTGTTTTTAGAAATGAAATAATCGGGATAAGAGGTGCGCAATTCATAGCACGTTTTTCCCGATTTCGCCAAGTGCGACAAGAACAACGCAATGCCAACCAGTGCATCCCTGCCATAATGCAATTCGGGATAAATGATGCCTCCGTTGCCTTCTCCACCAATGACTGCGTTTGTGGCTTTCATCTTTTCCACCACATTCACTTCGCCTACTGCCGAAGCAGAGTATTGCTGCCCGTGCTTTTCAGTAACATCGCGCAGGGCTCGCGTAGAAGAAAGGTTGGAAACTGTAGCGCCCTTTTGTTGTTGCAATACATAATCAGCCACGGCTACCAACGTGTATTCTTCACCAAACATTTTCCCATTTTCGCAAACCAATGCAAGGCGGTCAACGTCTGGATCAACTACGATTCCAACATCCGCTCCTTTTTCCTTTATTAAAGTAGAAATTTCGGTAAGGTTTTCGGGCAGCGGCTCGGGGTTGTGCGGAAAATCACCTGTTGGCTCGCAATACAGCTTGATGATGTTTTTTACGCCAAGTGCATCCAGCAAAGCAGGAACAAAAATTCCACCTGTTGAGTTGACCGCATCCACCACAACGGTAAAATTCCTGCTTCGGATTGCCCCAACATCTACTAATGGCAATGATAATATTTTCTCAATATGCTTTTCAAGATAGGTGTCGTTTTGTGAGTAATTGCCAAGTGAATCTACATCTACAAATTCAAAACTTTCTTTTTCAGCAATGGCGAGCACTTCAACACCATCGGCAGCTGAAATGAATTCGCCTTTTTCATTGAGCAATTTGAGCGCGTTCCATTGCTTTGGATTATGGCTGGCGGTAAGGATGATACCGCCATCGGCTTTTTCTTCAGTAACGGCAATTTCTACTGTAGGTGTGGTAGACAAGCCCAAATCAACCACATGAATCCCAAGCCCTTGCAATGTGCCGCACACCAGGTTTGTCATCATTTCACCAGAAATGCGCGCATCACGTCCGATAACCAGTTTCGGGTTTTGTTTTCCGCACCTGTTTTTTACCCATGTTCCAAAAGCTGCAGTAAATTTTACAGTATCTAACGGACTGAGGCCATCACCCGGCTCTCCTCCTATCGTTCCGCGAATACCTGATATGGATTTAATAAGTGGCAATTTTGTTAGTTTATAAGTTTAGAGGTTCCCTTAATTAAAAAGACAGGCAAAGATAATTTTAAGAAGCAGAAATCAGCCACCAAAAAGGTGTGTTAATTTCTTTGTTAAAAACATAAGAGCTTGTAGTACATTTGTCGGCTCAATTTACTACATTTGTATGTGTAATCAGCAAACATCATGTCAGAAGAACCTGAATCATCATACGAAAACCAAGTAGCCGATCTCGTGAAACGATACGAGCAGATGCTGCGTGGAAACGAGCAGTTCTTTTTTGATGTGGATGATTATCAGGACATCGTCTCGCATTATATGAATAATGAAAAGCACCTGAAAGCGATTAAGGTGCTCGACATTGCCAAAGCGCAGCACCCTTATTCTTTTGATTTGTTATTGCAAGAGTCCGAATTGCTCATCATGACAGGCAATCACAAAAAGGCATTGGCGCTACTCGAAAAAGCCGAAACATTTGAGCCATGCAATACAGACCTTTTCCTGATGCGCGCATCGGTTTACAGCCAGTTGGGTTCTTTTGAAAAAGCCATCAACAACCTAAAACAAGCCATTGACATTACGGTAGAAGACGTGGATGATATTTATATGAACCTCGCCTTCGAATACGAAAATGCCGGAAAAATGGATGAAGCAATTGTATATTTGAAACTGGCATTACAAGAAAACCCGAAAAATCACGATACGCTTTACGAAATCGCCTATTGCTACGACCAGGCAGGAAAGTTAAACGAAAGCGTGAAGTTCTACAAAGAATTTATCGACAACGACCCCTACTCACATTCTGCATGGTACAATTTAGGATATGCGTATTCGCGTATGGAGAAATTTGACAAAGCACTCGAAGCGTATGATTTTGCGACCATTATTAAAGAAGATTTTGGCTCGGCATACATCAACAAAGCCAACACTTTAGCACAATTGGGAGATTACACCAAAGCAATTGACACCTATAATGAAGGACTGAAATACGAAACGCCAGACGCCAATGTTTACTATTATCTGGGCGAATGCTACGAAAAGTTAGAGTCGTTTGACATGGCGCTTAGCAACTACAACAAAGCCATAAAAACCGATCCCTTCATGGCTGATGCGTGGCTTGGAATCGGCATTGTAATGGACACAAAAGGAATGACCCCCGAAGGGTTGCATTTCGTAAAAAAAGCCATTGAACTACAAAAAGATAATCCTGATTATTGGCTCGTGCTGGCAGACATTTGCCGAAAATCAGGAGCCATTGAAGATGCCAAAGAAGCTTATGAAAAAGTAATCTCGATTGCTCCCGAAAACATTGACTTATGGCTCGATTATTCCGATATGTACTTCGCACAGAATTTGCCCGAAGAAGCCATTGATATTATTTCCGAAGGAATCAAACACAATCCCGATAAAGCTGAGCTTTACTACCGGGCAGCTGCATGTTTCCTCAGCATCGGTTACGATACCGATACTTATGAAAATTTGAATCAAGCACTTGATCTGGACTTCGAAAAACACAGCCAATTATTCGAATACTTCCCCATAGCAAAAAGCACTATCTTCGTGCTCGATTTGATAGACGCCTACAAACCTGCCTGAATGAATTTTGAATTACCTGGCATTCCCGAGCGCACAAAAAGGCCGCGGGAAAACGGAGTCACTATGATGATGGACAAAGGGCTTTCGCTACGCGAAGTCGAAAATTTTGTTGAATCATCATATGATTATTGCGATATTGTGAAGTTTGGCTTTGKATCCTCATACATTACCAAAAACCTCGAAGAAAAAATCAAACTTTACAAAGATGCCGGTTTCCGTCCCTACTTTGGCGGTACGCTTTTCGAGATTTTTTTGGTGAGAAATCTATTTGATGATTTCCGAAAATTGATTGATAAATACGGTTTGGATATGGCCGAAATTTCCGATGGGTCGATCGTCATTCCACATGAAGAAAAGTGTAAATACATCAGCCAGTTGGCAGAACAGGTAACGGTGCTTTCCGAAGTCGGCTCTAAGGAAGAAGGTATCATCATCAGCCCGGGCAAATGGATACGTATGATGAATACCGAGTTAGAAGCCGGCTCGTGGATGGTGATTGCCGAAGCACGCGAAAGCGGCAACGTGGGCATTTACCGCCGCAGCGGAACAGCTCATACCATGCTGGTAAATAAAATCAGGGCGCGGGTTCCAGAAGAAAAAATTCTGTGGGAGGCTCCTATAAAAAACCAGCAAGTTTGGTTCATCAAACAGTTTGGAGCCAATGTAAACCTCGGCAATATCGCTCCCAATGAAGTCATTCCGCTTGAATCGCTACGACTCGGATTGCGTGGCGACACTTTTTTTGAGTTTATTGATAAAGACGAATTCAAACCTGAAATTCCAAAAACATGATAGAAATCACCGTACAGGAACTCAAGCAAAAGATGGACAGCAAGGAGGATTTTCAATTGATTGATGTGCGTGAGTCGTATGAGTATGACATTGCCAATATTGGCGGTGAATTGATTCCCATGGCAGAAATCATGAGTAATATTGATAAAATTTCCAAGGAAAAAGAAGTAGTGGTTCACTGTCGAAGCGGTAAACGATCTGCTGCTGTTTGCGATGCACTCGAAAGAGAGTTTGGCATTACCAATCTGCACAATCTCAAAGGCGGCATTCTTGCCTGGGTTGATGAGATTGACAATTCACTCGCCAAGTATTAATTTTTATATGAACAGTTCGTTTAAAGCGTACATGGTGCTTGCACTTAAAGGCGTTGGAATGGGCGCTGCCAATGTAATTCCTGGGGTTTCTGGCGGCACAATTGCCCTGATAACCGGCATCTTTGAAAAGTTGATTAATTCACTGAAGTCATGTAATATAGGAGCTTTAAAGCTGCTTTTTTCAGGAAAATTCAAAGAGTTTTCAAACCACATTAACCTTGATTTTCTCGTTGCTGTGTTTGTTGGTATTGGGGTTAGTGTCATCAGCTTGGCGAAAATACTGGAATACCTTTTTGAAAATTATCCGGTATTACTTTGGGCATTTTTCTTCGGGTTGATTCTCGCTTCAGTTTATTTTGTGGGAAAAACCGTTACTAAATGGAGTGCCGGAAGCATTTTCATGTTACTGCTCGGAACCGTTATTGCAATAGGCATTTCACTACTCAATCCTACCACCGAAAACAGCGGAACGATTTACATTTTCATCTGCGGAATTGTTGCTATTTCCAGCATGATTTTGCCAGGACTTTCCGGCTCATTCATGCTGATTCTAATGGGAAATTACATGCTTGTTCTCGGCTCTATCACCAAGCTGGATTTTTCAATACTCCTGCCTTTTTGTGCCGGCTGTGTCTTCGGCTTGCTTGCCTTTTCACATTTATTAGCTTGGGTTTTCAAGAAATTTAGGGATTTAACCATTTCCGTATTAACGGGTTTCATTCTCGGTTCGCTAATGATACTCTGGCCGTGGAAAAACGAAATCTACCTGGCAGATGATGGGGGAAACTTGATTTTAAAAGATGGCGAAAAACTGATTCAAAGTTATGAATGGCTGACGCCAGAACTTACCTCATATAATGGAGTCTCTTTTGGCCTGATGTTTGTTGGAGTAATCTGCATCTGGGGAATTGAAAAATTCGCAGAACAACAGGGCTAATGAAAACCTATGGCATCATCGGCTATCCTCTTTCACATTCTTTTTCACCAAAATATTTCACTGAAAAATTTAAAAAAGAAGGCATTGTCAATGCTGAATACAAAGCATTTGAGCTTAAAACTATTCAAGAATTACCTCAAATTATTAAAGAAAACCCTGCTCTTTGCGGACTGAATGTTACCATACCATACAAAGAAATGGTCATCCCTGTTTTGGATGAATTGGATGAAACTGCCAAAGCAGTTGGGGCGGTAAACACCATAAAAATCGATATAAATAATTCTAAACTCACAGGATACAATACTGATGTTTATGGCTTTCAAAAATCGCTCGAACCACATTTAAAACCACACCATGCTAATGCGCTGATTCTCGGAACGGGCGGTGCGGCAAAAGCGGTGGCTTATGTGTTGGGGAAACTCAACATAAATTTTAGGATGGTTTCCCGAAGCCCACGCCAAATCTACGAAATGCCTTACCAAATTCTCAATCAACAATTGATGCAGCTTCATCAAATCATTATAAATACCACACCTTTAGGCATGTCTCCTAAAACAGATGAATATCCACCAATTCTTTACGAATATCTCACCGAAAAGCACCTGCTTTATGACCTGATCTACAATCCTGAAAAAACACTTTTTCTAAAAATGGGGGAAGAAAAAGGAGCGAGCATCATCAACGGACAGCAAATGCTGGAATTTCAGGCAGAAAAAAGTTGGGAAATTTGGAACAACGATTAGCCAACCCTCACCCTCGGGTCGAGCACTCCGTATGCAATATCAACTAACACGTTGACAAAAACAAAAATGGCAGAAATAAACAATACAATGCCCATCACTACGGGGAAATCCATTTTAATAAGGGCTTGGTAAGCCTCATAACCAATACCCTTCCAGTCGAATATCATTTCTACAAGGACAGCGCCCGCCATCAAAGCCGCAAACCAACCAGAAATAGCTGTAATCACGGGATTGAGCGCATTTTTGAGTGCATGTTTCAAAATCACAGTGTAAAACCCCAGCCCTTTGGCTTTGGCAGTTCGAATATAATCTTGCGAAAGCACATCTAGCAAAGAGCTGCGCGTAAGTTGAACGACAATAGCTAATGGCCTAATACCAAGCGTTATAGCTGGTAAAATAAGGTTCTTCAGATCGAGGTATTCACCGTTGCCGTAATCGTCAAATGAATACAAACTTCCATACATGTTAAGCCCGGTATAATCACTCAGTAAAAAGCCGAAAACCCATGCAAAAATCAGTGCGAAAAAGAAAGATGGCCCCGACATACCAATGACAGAAAACACCAGCGCAAACCGGTCAAAGAAGCTGCCCTTGTTGATGGCGGCAAYGATACCGAGAAAGATACCGAATAATGTGCCGACAAGAATGGCCGTTATCGCAAGCACRGTGGTTTCGAGCATGGCATCTGCAAGCAACTCGTTGACTTTTCTTTTGGTTTGGTATGATCGCCTGAGATAGGGCATTTTTAATATGAAAACCTTATCACCAGTAGTAAATAATTTTGTGTAGTCAGTATATTTGTCTGGGTCGAGAAAAAGGAAATGRTCTTCGTCCATTGTTTCATGCACTGATACAAGCGATAAATCATTAACATACATGATAAACTGAACAGTGAGCGTCTGGTCGAGGCCTAAATCCTTGCGAATTGCCCTGATGGATTCAGGATCTGCACGCTGGCCCGTGAGCAATCGAGCAGGATCTCCCGGCAGTACATTAAACAGCAGGAAGACTACTACCACTACACCAAAGAGTACCAGTACTCCGTAAAATAGCCGTCTTATGATGAAGGTTAGCATTGTTATTGTTAATCGTTACTATCTAAAATTATAAATTCATTATTCAATTGCAGCAGCAGCACTGGCTCGCTCAAAAGCCCGCTGTTCTTTTGCCTTGTTCAATTATTCAAATATTCTTTTTCAACGTTTTCAAATTCAGGGAAATCATTGTAATGCCATTTGCCGATTACCGTGCCTTCTTTGAGCAATACCAGCCCTGGATTAGAGCGGATAATAGTCTTCAGCATTGTTGCATCGCCCGAATAAAAATCAAACATATTTTGATGCTTGTGCCTGAAATCTTCCAGATCATCATAAAGCGAAGCCGTAAGCCCGTAAAAATAATGCCCTGAAGTATTTGCCGCTTCTACAAATTTGTTGATTTCAGACTGCACCGTTTCGTTTGCTTCCTCAATATCGTAAGAAACCAATAGAAAAATGTACGGCTCCGCCAAAATATCCTGGGTGTAGTCGTTTCCATCCGTTCCTGTAAGCACAAAATCGTGAATAGGTGGCTCGTAACCTGCTCTCATTAATATCGACTCGCTGGTTTCGGTAATTTCCCAATTCTCATCTTTCCAAATTCCTGAAGAAACATAATCCTTGCTGTTGATTTCCTTGTTTTCACCCGATTGCTTGTGTTTTAATGTATAAATGTAGGCATATTCGGGCGGTTGCTTTCCTTCGGGAATTTCCATGCCCAGCGCAATGTTTTTATCAACTGCATAGGGGCGAAAATCTTTCATTGGCAAATGCCTGATGCAGTACACCGAAAACCACAATGAAATAAAAGTTGCTGTTGCTGCCAGCATCCAGTCCGTCTGTCTGTGTTGGAACAAATGTTTAAGCAAAAGCATAATAACAAAGGTTCCAAAAGCAAACCAAAAAGGGTACCACCAGCCAATCACCCCAGCTGCAAAAACAGCAATCAACAACAGAGAAGCCGACAACATAATCAAATCACTTTTGAGCAAATTGGGCTGAATTTTCTTTTGGTTAATGAAAATGATCAGCACAAAAAACAGTAATACGATGTCCTTCCAAAACGACTGCCAAGGAGTTAGTTTCAACGCATCACCAAAGCAACCGCAGTCGGTCACTTTATCGAAATAAGCCGAATAAAAGGTGAGAAAGGTGAAGAACAAAATCATCAGAAGAAGTGACCACGCAGCCAGCTTCATTTTTGAGCCAAGCAAAACGGCTATTCCCAAAACAATTTCAGCCACGCAAATGAAAACAGCTAATTCGACTACAAAGGGATCCAAAAACGACATATTGAGCACATCAACCGAGAAATATTCTTCCAATTTATAGGAAAAACCGAGCGGATCGTTGGCTTTTATCAAGCCCGAAACAATAAAGAGCGAACCAACTAAAACGCGTGATATGTCTGTAAGAAGTTTCATTGCTACATGTCATTCGTGTAATTCAAAGACAAATAACGATTAACTATAAATCATTAACTAATTCCTTAACTGTTCTTTAACACTTTTCCATCCAATTTTATCAGAGCAAAGGCCGCATAGTTCAAAATATCGTAGTAGTTGGCGTCAATGCCTTCGGAAATGAGTGTTGCGCCTTTATTATCTTCTATTTGCTTGGTGCGAAGCAGTTTCATCAAAATCAAATCCGTGAGTGAGCTGATGCGCATGTCGCGCCACGCCTCACCGTAATCATGGTTTTTGCGTTCCATGAGCTCTTTTGCCTTTTGGGCATAATGGTTAAAATATTTCAGTCCATTAGCAGAAGATAATTCCTCCTCCTTTGTTCCCAATTCCAGTTGAATCAAACCCATAATCGCATAATTGATAATGCCTATAAATTCCGAATCAATACCTTCCTGCACTTTTTGCTCTTTCTTTTCCTGAATAGTGCGAATACGGTTGGCTTTGATGAAAATCTGATCAGTAATCGAACTGGTACGCAAAATGCGCCACGCACTACCATAGTCATGCATTTTCTTACTGAAAATATCACGGCAAAGTGCGATGATTTCATCAAACTGTTGAGAAGTGTTATTCATTAGCAAGTCAATCGTTAATCGTAATTTTGATGCTGAATTTTACTTCAAATGAGCGCGAAAGATACGCATTTTTCGAACAAAACTACGCTGAATTGCAACGGGCAACTGCTGTTTTTAGACGAACCCCTTGTTATGGGCATATTAAACGTTACGCTTGACTCTTTTTTTGATGGCGGTAAACATCAAACAGAGCAACAAATTTTGCAACATACTGAAAACATGCTTAATGAGGGAGCAGATATTATTGACATTGGGGCGTATTCCACCCGACCAAATGCCGATGAAGTTTCAGAAGAAGAAGAGCGAAAGCGATTGATTTCAGCTATCAAAACAGTTCACAAGCATTTTCCAGGAGCAATAATTTCTGCTGATACTTTTCGAAGCCAAATTGCAAAAGAGGCCATTGAAAGCGGTGCTGCCATCATCAACGATATTTCGGGAGGGCAGTTTGATGACAAAATGTTTGAAACTGTTGCTCAATTGCATGTTCCTTACGTTTTAATGCACATTAAAGGAAAGCCCCAAACCATGCAGCAAAACCCTATTTACGAAGATGTGGTGAAAGAAATTTCGATGTATTTTGCCGAGAAAATCAACCAACTGCGGCTCCTTGGAATAAATGACATTATTCTTGATGTTGGTTTTGGTTTTGGTAAAACACTGGAACATAATTATGAATTAATGAACAAGCTCAACCACTTTAAAATTTTCGGTTTACCTCTGCTGGCTGGTATTTCAAGAAAATCAATGATTAACAAAATTCTTGGAACAATACCCGAAACCGCGCTTAACGGCACTACGGTTTTAAACACCTTTGCTTTGCTAAAAGAGGCTAAAATACTGCGCGTGCACAATGTGAAACAAGCGGTGGAAACTGTAAAGCTGATAAGCCAATTTACAAATTAGCATATATTTCAATTAACTGCATTAACCCGCACACAATGAAACCAATCTTTCTAATTATTCCAATCTTTGCAATTGCCTTAAGTTGTCAAACCCAACAGGAGGAAATTCAAATACAAACCAAAATGCCAGAAAACAAAAACAAAAAAGCCACTGGAGTCGGAGGCATTTTTTTCAAATGCAAAGACCCGGAAAAAATGAGGGATTGGTATGGGAAAAACCTCGGACTGGTCACCAATGAATACGGATCATTATTTGAGTTCCGCAATACAGACAATCCAGAACAAAAGGGCTATTTGCAGTGGAGCCCCTTTTCGGAAACCACCAAGTATTTTGAACCTTCTGAAAAAGAATTCATGATTAATTACCGCGTGGAAAACATCGAAACGCTGGTAGAAGAACTAAAACAAAGCGGTGTAACGGTTTTAGATGAAATTGAGAGTTATGAATATGGAAAATTCGTGCATATCATGGACCCTGAAGGCAATAAAATAGAACTTTGGGAAGCTGTTGACAGTGTGTTTACCGAAATGTATGAAGGGAAGACAACACATTAATTTTAAACTCGAAACAAATTGCACTTACTTCTCTTCATAAACATCCGCTGGCTCGATATCCTTGACATTCTGCTAGTCGCTTTTTTGATTTATCAGCTATACAACATCGTAAAAGGTACTGCGGCTATCCGCATTTTCATCGGCATTCTTGCCATTTACATTTTTTGGAAAATCGTGGAAGCCCTAAAAATGGACCTGCTCACAGAAATTTTAGGGCAATTCATTGGGGTTGGGGTCATTGCACTTATCATTGTTTTTCAGCAGGAATTGAGAAGATTTTTGCTACTCATTGGCACCACAGGTTTCCGCGACATTCCAGTTGCCAAGCGATTGTTTAACTGGAAAAGCGTTGATAAGCAACCCTTTGATATTCAAACCATCGTCAATGCGTGCAGCAATATGTCAAACAGCAAAACAGGGGCGCTGATGGTGCTGCAAAAAGAATCGAATCTAAGTTTTCACATCACCAGCGGAGATGAAATGGACGCACAACTCTCGCAACGCCTTATTGAAAGCATTTTTTTCAAAAACAACCCGTTACATGATGGCGCCATCATCATTGTCGACAACCGGATCAAATCGGTACGGTGTGTGCTGCCTGTTTCCGATAATCAGGATTTTCCCGCTCATCTAGGGATGCGACACCGTGCAGGCGTTGGCATTACCGAAAGTTCAGATGCTGTTTCAGTGATTGTTTCGGAAGAAACAGGCGATTTGGCTTTTGGAAAAGAAGGGCAAATCAAAAATGCGCTTTCGCTCGAAGAGCTGAAAAAACTACTGCAAAAAGAATTTAGTTAGTCGAACCTGCACCTTGCTCAAGCGCCTTTTCCTGAAACATTTTAATCAAATCTTCATCGCTCATATTCATGTGCTCAATAGATGCTTTGGCGTCATCGGCAAAATGGTGGTCAGGGTATTGCTCGATGAATTTTTCGTACATCTCTTTTGCCTTGCCTTTGCGGCTAAGATAAGCGTCATACACAAACGCAATTAAAAAGAAACACTCAGGTGCTTTGGCGTATTTCGGGTGATGCTCATTCAATCTTTCGAGAAAGCTAATCGCAGAGGTGTATTGCCGCAAACCGATGCTGACTTCTCCTGCTTTGAACAGATAATCTGGCGCAATAGAGTCGTTGGGGAATTTGTCTGCATATTCTTTGTATGCCTGTATAACTTGATTAGCAACGGACTCGTTAAGCTGATCGTTTTTGCGCAATTGATTTTCCAGTTTTGTGATGTTTTGTGTTAATTGTTCTTTTTCAGAAACCTCTGAATTGCATGACAGCAACCCAATAATTGACACAATGACTAAAAATTTTGTTTTCATATTGCTATCTTTTTAACGGAAACCGCATTTTGTATTTCACATCAACAATTCCTCTCGAGATGTCAAGCAGCCGTTTTTTGAGCAGCCTTCTTTTCAATGGATTCAGGTGGTCTGTGAATAAAACCCCTTCGATATGGTCGTACTCGTGCTGAATGATGCGAGCGGAAATGTCATCGAATTGATCCTCATGCAAATTGAAATTTTCATCCAAATACTTAATCCTGATTTTTTCGTTGCGCCACACATCTTCCCTAATGCCAGGGATGCTCAAACAGCCTTCTTCAAAATTCCATTCATCGCCCCATTCTTCCTGTATTTCTGGATTAATGAACACTTTTTTGAAATCTCTCAAATGTTGGTGTTTTCCTTCTTTGTCATCTTCGGCAAATGGCGATGCGTCCACCAAAAACATCCGAATGGACTTGCCGATTTGTGGTGCCGCCAGTCCAACCCCTTTTGCGAATTGCATGGTTTCAAACATGTCTGCTACTAACTGCTTTAAATCGGGATAGTCTTCGGGGGTTATTTCCGCTGCCTTCTTGAGCATAGGGTCTCCATAAGCTACGATGGGTAAAATCATTTGTTGACTTTTTCTTTTCGTTCCAAATACGATTGCAAAATGAGCGTTGCACTGATTTTATCAACCAGTTCCTTGTTTTGTCTGTCTTTTTTTTTCAATCCACTATCAATCATGGTTTGAAAAGCGATTTTAGAAGTGAACCGCTCATCAGCTCTTTCAATTTTTATTTCTGGAAATTTTCTGCTCAACTGTTTTATCAAAGGAACGATTTGCTTCTCGATTTCCGAATCATCATTGTTCCATCTTTTCGCCTGCCCTATTACGATAGTTTCAACTTCTTCTTTTGAAAAATAATCATTCAAATAGGAAATTAAATCTTTTGAATGTACTGTTTCCAGCCCATTGGCAATCAATTGCAGCGGGTCGGTGACTGCCAGCCCTACCCGTTTTGTTCCGTAATCAATTGCGAGAATTCTTCTCATTTTGAAAGAAGCGCAAAGTTAGCAAGAAAAACTGCTACTTTTGCTTCAAATCAAGTGATATGCAAGAACTCATCGAACAAGCATGGGAAAACCGTCCCGATTTATCGAGACTGAAGGAAGAAGAAACTCAGCATGCCATCCGAGAAATCATCGAACAATTAGACAAAGGAAAAATTCGCGTAGCAGAACCTGCTGATGATAACTGGAAAGTAAACGAATGGATAAAAAAGGCAGTGATTTTGTACTTTCCTATTCAAAAAATGGAAACGATTAAACTTGGCCCGTTCGAGTTTCACGACAAAATGAAATTAAAGAAAAATTATGCTGAATTGGGTGTTCGTGTCGTACCCCACGCTCTTGCCCGCTATGGGGCCTATATTGCTCCAAATGTAATTATGATGCCATCGTATATCAACATTGGTGCGTATGTGGATTCGGGCACCATGGTGGACACGTGGGCGACTGTTGGTTCGTGCGCTCAAATCGGTAAAAACGTACACTTGAGCGGTGGTGTTGGCATTGGCGGGGTACTGGAGCCGATTCAGGCTGCTCCTGTGATTATTGAAGACAACTGCTTTATTGGCTCGCGCTGCATCGTGGTGGAAGGCGTTCGTGTGCAAAAAGAAGCCGTGCTTGGCGCGAATGTGGTTTTAACGCAATCCACCAAAATAATTGACGTTACCGGCAGTGAGCCGAAAGAATATCGCGGGATTGTACCTCCACGCTCGGTGGTAATTCCTGGCACGCAAACCAAGAAGTTCCCTGCAGGTGAATWCAACATTCCCTGCGCAATCATCATTGGCCAGCGAAAAGAAAGCACCGATAAAAAGACATCATTAAATGATGCGCTGCGCGAATACAGCGTTTCAGTTTAACAGCCTTCGCATGAACATCGGCTTTGATGCAAAACGTGCTTTTCTCAATTTCACCGGGCTGGGCAATTACAGCCGTGGGCTGATTGAAATGCTGCTCAAGTACCATCCCGAAAACCAATATTTTCTTTACACGACCAAATCCGTAAACAATTCCCAAATWGAATTTCTAAAAAATTATTCGAACCACATTGTCAAGACTCCAAGTGGACTGGTTGAAAAGCAGATGAAAAGCGCATGGAGAACCTTTTGGCTTACTAAACAACTTGAAAAAGACAGAGTGGACCTTTTTCACGGCCTCAGCCACGAAATACCGGTTGGTATCCAGAAAACAAACATCAAATCCGTAGTTACCATCCACGATTTGATTTTTATGCGGTTTCCCGAAAATTATCCAGCCATTGACCGGAAAATCTACCTCGAAAAAATCAAACATGCTTGCAAAAACGCCAATCGCATCATTTCCATAAGCCAGCAAACCAAGCGCGAAATAGTTGATTTCATAAACATAGATGAACAAAAAATTGATGTTGTTTATCAATGCTGCGATGTACAGTTTAAACGGAATGCTTCTGAAGAAGAGAAGCAATCAGTCCAAAAAAAATACGGCTTGACAGAAGATTACATACTTTATGTCGGCACAGTGGAAAAGCGCAAAAACCTGCTCCACATTGTAAAAGCCATATCGTTACTCAAAAATAAATCTGCCAAACTTGTAGTTGTAGGCAGACATACGGCTTATGTCAAAATGGTAAAGGAAGAAATCAACAAGCTACAATTAGCAGAAAGAGTTCAATTCATTGAAAATGCCGACTTTGCCGACCTCCCCGCCATCTACCAACTGGCAAATATTTTCGTTTATCCTTCAATTTTTGAAGGATTTGGTATCCCGATTTTAGAAGCACTACATTCCGAAATTCCTGTTATCACTTCCAAAGGTGGTTGCTTTCCCGAGGCGGGAGGTGCGAATTCGATATACATCAATCCAGAAAATCCTGAAGAAATAGCCAAAGCTATTGATCGTGTTATGGAAAACAGCGACTTAAAAAAAATAATGATTGAAAAAGGGCTGGAACATGCAAGGCAATTCAGCGAAGAAAAAATTGCAAGTGAAATCACAAAAGTTTATCAAAAAGCACTTGAAAAATAATGGATGAGCTTGAAAATGAAATCAAAAAAGCAGTTGAAGTTTTACTTTCTGGCGGCACCATCATTTATCCCACCGAAACGGTTTGGGGCATGGGTTGCGATGCTACCAATGAAGATGCAATAAGCAAGATTTTTAAGATAAAAAATCGTGCGCAATCCAACAGTTTAGTTGCTCTTGTCAGTTCTGAAAATATGTTAAATCAATACATCAATATAAATAATTTAAATGATTGGGAATTAAATATTTATAATGATAAAATATTAACTATAATTTTCCCATGTGCAACAGGGCTTTCCAAAAATATTTTAGCTGAAGACAAAAGCGCAGCCATACGCATCACTACAGATGTTTTTTGCAAAAAACTCATTAAAAAATTCGGAAAGCCAATTGTTTCCACTTCAGCAAATTTGAGTGGCGAACAACCTGCAAAATCGTTGGCCAGCATCAACCCTGCTATTTTGGGTAAAGTGGATTATGTGGTAAATTTGCCAGAGCGAATTGGCAGTGGTAAGCCATCTACCATCGTCAAGTTGCTACCTCAAGGAAAAATAAAAGTGATAAGGGAATAAAACAGATGCCCATCAACCTAGCACAAGACCTCAAGCATCCCATTTTTAAAATCATCTCCGAAGCAGCTGAAAAAAGCGATGTGCGAGCATTTGTCATTGGCGGCTACGTGCGGGATTTATTACTCAACCGCCCCTGCAAAGACATAGACATTGTTGTAGAAGGAAGCGGCATCGAAATGGCTAAAAAAGTAGCCAAAGCTGATGGTAAACAACGCAAAGTGCACGTTTTCAAAAACTTTGGCACGGCAATGCTCACATGGGATGATTACCAAATCGAATTTGTTGGAGCAAGAAAAGAATCATATCGAAAGGATTCACGCAAGCCAATTGTTGAAAATGGAACAATAGAAGACGATCAACTCAGGCGCGATTTCACCATCAATACGCTCTCTCTTTCGCTTGAAAAAGAAAAATTCGGCGAGCTATTTGACCCCTTTGGCGGCATGCAGGATTTGAACACAAAAATCATCCGTACCCCGCTTGAGCCATCACAAACATACAGCGATGATCCTTTGCGAATGATGCGCGCAATACGTTTCGCATCGCAACTCAATTTCAATGTGGATAAAAATTCGTTGGAAGCCATCAGCCAAAATAAAGAGCGCATAAGAATTGTTTCACAAGAAAGAATTACCGAAGAACTCAACAAAATCATTCTTTCGCCAAAGCCATCGGGCGGGTTCAAACTACTCTTCAATACAGGGTTGCTGGATTTGATTTTCCCTGAAATGGCTCAATTGCAAGGTGTTGACCTTATTGATGGCAAGGCACACAAAGACAATTTTTACCACACCTTAAAAGTCCTCGACAACATAAGCAAAAATACGGAGAACCTGTGGCTGCGATGGGCTGCAATTCTTCACGACATCGCCAAGCCCGCAACCAAATACTTCGACAAAAGTCACGGCTGGACTTTTCACGGCCATGAAGACAAAGGTGCGCGCATGGTACCCAAAATTTTCCGCAACCTGCGCCTGCCTTTAGACGAAAAAATGCGCTACGTGCAGAAACTGGTGCGGCTGCATTTGCGGCCGATTGCACTGGTAAAAGATGAAGTAACTGACAGCGGTCTCAGGCGGGTGTTGTTCGAATCAGGTGATGATTTGGAAGACCTTATGACACTGTGCGAAGCCGACATCACTTCAAAAAATGAGAAGAAGGTGCAGCGGTATCTGAAGAACTTCAAAACTGTAAGGCAAAAAATGAAAGATGTTGAAGCGCGCGACCACATCCGAAATTTTCAGCCGCCTGTTTCTGGTAAATTGATCATGGAAACATTCGGTATCAAGCCTTGCCGCGAAATCGGCATTATCAAAACGGCTATTAAAGAAGCTATTCTTGAAGGAGAAATAAAAAATGACACAAAGACAGCGTTTGATTATATGCTGAAAAAGGGAAAAGAACTGGGATTGAAACCAGTTAAAAAGTTAAAATCCAATCATTAAATAGTTACGAATTATTGAAACAAATATTCACCCAACACCTATGTTTTATATACAAAAACAAAACAAATAACCGATTTGTTTTGTCATCCCAAAAAAAATCCTAAACTTTGTTCATCATGAGCAAAATTTACCATTTCAGGGTTTTAATTGATTACAACGATGCCGATGTTTTCCGCGACATTGAAATCAGTGATGGTAATACGTTTGAAGAATTTCACATCGCTATCCAAAAGGCATTTAAATTTGACAACAAGCAGATGGCATCCTTTTTCATGAGCAATGATGCTTGGGACAAAGGGCAAGAAATCACGCTCATGGCTATGGATTTTGATGATGGAAGCACTTCCGTTTATATGAGCGAGACAAAAATCAATGACATGGTGAGCAAAGCGGGTCAAAAGCTGGTTTATGTGTTCGATTTCATGGTGATGTGGTGTTTTTTCATTGAATTGGTGAAAATTTCCAAACCTGAAAAAAGCAAAAAATATCCCTGCGTGGTTAAAGAATACGGAGATGCCCCCGAACAATACTCCAAAAAAGTAAAAATCAAACCCGAAGACGACAAATACCTGCTGAAAAACATTGACGTTTCTGCCGATTCTCCCAGCGATGACATTTTTGAAGGTTTTGACGACTTTGAACAATATCATTGATTCCTTCTTTGCCTTATGGCAAAAACCCTTATTGTAATTCTCGGCCCCACCGCTGTTGGAAAAACAGCTTTAGGTATTGAATTAGCCAAAGACTTTAGCACCGAAATCATTTCTGCTGATTCCCGCCAGTTTTACAAAGAAATGGCCATTGGCACTGCAAAGCCAACTGCAAAAGAAATGCAAGGTATAAAGCATCACTTCATTGATTTTCTTTCAATAGAAGAAAACTATACTGCCGGAAAGTTTGAAAAAGATGCTTTAAATTGCCTTGAAGGTATATTTCAGACAAAGGACATGGCAATAATGATTGGCGGCTCAGGACTATACATCAATGCAGTTTGCAATGGCATTGATGAAATCCCTGAAGGCAATGAAGAAATCCGCCAGCAATTAAACAATAAATTGGAAAAAGAGGGCATCGAATTGCTCCAAAAACAACTTCAAGAACTCGATGCTGAATATTATACGGAAGTGGATGTCAGCAATCCAAGACGGCTAATACGAGCGCTGGAAGTATGCCTCACCTCTGACATCCCCTACTCTACTCTTCGAAAAAATTCAGCAAAAAAGAGGTCGTTTAAAATCGTAAAAATTGGCCTCCATTTAGAACGGGAAGAACTTTATAACCGCATTAATAATCGTGCTGACCTCATGATAAAAAATGGCTTGCCGGCAGAAGCCAAAAAACTCTACCCTTTCAAAACGCACAACGCTTTACAAACGGTTGGCTACAGCGAGTTATTCGATTATTTCGATGGAAAACATTCACTCGAAAAAGCAGTTGAATTGATAAAACGCAACACCCGAAGATACGCCAAGCGGCAATTAACCTGGTTTCGGAAAGACAAGGAAATTGAGTGGTTTGCACCCAATGAATTGGATGCGATAGAAGCACATTTGAAAAGAAGTTGAGGAATTGAAATGCTGGAGATTTTACCGCAACGGCCCTGCTAAGAAACGTGCGTTCCAAACCCGACAGACCTGCCGCTATTCATACACCTGAATTATCAAGGCCGGCATTGCATGGGGCGTTTACGAAATATAGCAAAACATCCAGATGCTTGGGCCCACTCATCGCTGGCATGTTTTCTTAGCAATTGTTGTGACGCGTTTTTTTTTAGATTAAAGTTAATATCATCCAAGGTTTGTTTAATCCATGGGCCTATTCTTGGGAGATCGTGAGTAATTCGGCTAAACGATGCCCCCAATAAATGGATTTATCAAACCAACACTGGCTTGCTTGCATTAGCAGAAAGGAGTAAATCGGCTTAATCCCATAAGTCTTTGAACAGTTTTTCGCCTTGTTCTTTCAGTTCTTTGCCCTTTTCTTTTAGGGCTTCTTTGCTGGTTTCTTCTTCCACTTTCTCCAACAGGTTGCTAACGCCTTTATTGATCTCTACCAATTCATCACCCTGGACAATGCCCAGTTCTTTCATGATCTTGATCCAATCTTGCTTTTTAACTTTGTTGTACATATACTTGATCATGATCTTATTCAGGAAGTATTTGTCATACACACCATTCAGTGCTTTGCCGGGCTCCCTTTTCTCTTGGTATTTAATGGCCTCATCAATGGTTTTCCGTTCGTCATCACTCAGCAATTCACTGTCTCTTAGTTTTTTCAATGCTACTATGGTTTCTTCACTCTTTTCCTGGTGTAAGTATAGGTAGGCTTCTATTGACCAAACTGCCTCATTCTGTACTCCGACTTCATGTGCCGTTTTCACAATAGCTTCAAAGTCTTCCATAGCCCGCTCTTCATCAATTTCTCTATCCATTGTCAATCGCGACATTGCCCGCAGAGTATGGTTGGTCAATATCAGGGCATAGTAGGCGGCTTCGTGGGGAACTACCACAGCCCGTCCCACATATTCACCAGTGAAAAATGGTGCCCAAAAGAAGATGGTTGAGGTTATCGGTAGTTCTTCATTTGGGTTTTCATACAGCCAGTTCAAATTTTCAGAATACTCCTTTTCTGACAGGTACAACAAGTCCTGATCAAAGAACAGGATGCCTCTTATCATTTGCAGCACGGCTTTCAGGTCACTTTCGGGAAGCGTCTCCATATTACTCTTAGAGCATTCGTACAACAATATGCTTTCGCTAAATTGTTGCGATCGGTCGATTAGCATAAAGGCACTGAAGAGGATATGCTCCAGGCTTTGTAAGCTCTCCTTGGCTTCTCCTTCCAGCGGTGGCCATATATAAACCATCTCTCCGTTCACCATTATCTTTAAAGAGTCTCCATTCAACCTAGCCTGTCCTTCCAGTAGGGTCGGAAATTCATCTTCGTCATGGTTGCGGGCAAACTTACGTAGGGCTAGGTAGGCCGATACAAATTCGGTAGCTTCTTGCAAAGTGTTCTTTTTATTGGTGACTTCAGCTACATAAGTTGTAGAGGTGCTATTATCAAACATGCCGGGGAAAAGCTTATCGTTAAGTTCTCTGATCTTCCGGTGCTCTTCTATAGTGGTATCCAACACAGGCATTACTCTCAGGCTGACCTTTAGAAACTTGTAATAATCTAGGATGATCCCATTCAGACTTTCCTCCAGCCTTTCACGGTCGTGTTGCAACAGTTCTTCATCGGTAGATTCTTCGCGAAAGCAGCCCGTTGCCAATATCATTATCATAACAAAGAATAAAGGGTAAAGAAATGGGTTATAGACTGATCGCAATGGAAAGACGGAAAAAATGGTCATTGGTGGGTACAATTATGAACGGGCACTTCGCAACGGGCATTTATGATATGGCAACAAATATAACCCAATCTACAAAATGTCAATTTCAAGGCGGTAAACTCTGAGTCCTATTGTTGCAATTCCAAGTATTAATATGATGTGATTCATTTATAAATGCGCTACAACCAACTGTATAAAACTGCGTTTTAATGTGTTTTATACGAAGTTGCGGTAAAGTTATTCGCTACAGGCACATAAGCAAGAAAACTATCGAATTTTATTTTCCAATTTCCGCTATCTCATCCGACTCAAAAACTGCCTGCTCATAGTTTCCGTTTGCAATTTCAACCATGGCTTTGGCAATTGTATCGGCATGGATAGAGCGGTATTTTTTTAAACTACCCAATAAAAAATGGTCAGCAACCGGCATAAACATTTTACTTATGCTTTCGCCAAGGCGCGCTTCATTCCTGTTACCCATAATGATGGAGGGACGTAACGCTGCTGTTTTTTCAAAATTAAACTCTCCTACCTTTTCTTCCATTTCGCCTTTTGTTCGCAAGTAAAAATTTGATGACCTTTTATCAGCACCCACCGAAGAGACTACCAAAAACTGTTGCACACCGTTTTTAGATGCCATTTCCGCAATTTTCACCGGTAGTTCCAAATCTACTTTGCGAAAAGCATCCTGACTACCTGCCTTTTTAATGGTGGTTCCCAAGCAGCAAAACAAGTCATCGCCCGAAATCAAATCCGCACAACCATCTAATTTACCGAAATCAATGAGGTGTTCTTCTAATTTTTTTATTGTCGCACCAATTTCTGGCGCGCGAGCCGGCTCAAATGGCCACTGGACTTTTGCCCTGCCAAAAACTTTCACTTTTTCGTAGCGAGCATCATCCAGAAGCAATTGGAGCAAATGTCCACCCGTTAATCCTGTTGCACCGAAAATAATTGCAGATTTCATGCTGCAAAGGTCAACATTTTAAAAATTTTGTATTTTTACATTTCTAATTTCTTTCTTATAACCCATTTTATTATGAAAAAACTATCCTTTCTTTTTTTGCTCATCGCGGGAGGAATTTTCTGCTTTTCAGCAAGCGCACAGCTTACTTACAAAGATGTTGCTCCCATATTTTATGCTCGCTGTACTCCCTGCCACCATCCGGGCGGAGGAACTCCATTTTCTATGATGAGCTACAACGAAACGCTTCCATGGGCAACAGCTATTGAGACCGCCTTGCAAAATGGCACCATGCCTCCTTGGTCGCCAGATACCACCTATTCTCGATTTCTGCATGAGCGCACCATTACGGCCCCCGAAAAAAGTGACCTCATCAGTTGGATAACCAACGGTACACAAATGGGCGATACGTCCCAATTTCCTCTGCCCCCTGTGTATGAAGGAAAATATCAACTTCAAGGCACTCCTGACTTGATACTGCAAATGCCTGTATTTACCAGCAATGCCACTCCCGCCAACGACTCCTACGTGTGCTTTTCATTCCCTACGGGGCTTACACAAGACAGGTACTTGAGGGCTTATGAAATTATTCCCGGAAATCCAGACATTGTGCATCATGTGGTAGTGACAGTTGATTCCTCAGGAACAACTACAGATGACCTCTCCGGTTCATGTTTTAATCCCCCAGGTGACTTCAGTATTGGAGGATATGCCCCCGGAGCGCCCGCCTCTATTTTCCCTAGCAAATCGCCTTTAAAATCGGGAATAAAAATCCCAGCCGGTTCAAATATTGTCTTGCAGCTGCACTACCCAGAGGGCAGTGGTGGCCAGGTAGACAGCACCAAGATGCGACTGTATTTTTATCCGCAAGGAGAAACCGGTATCCGCGAAATCTTTGTTGATACCTACCTCCAAAACTGGACGTTCTTTCTTCCGGCTAATACCGTATCAACTGTAACGGCTGATTACACAGTTCCTACAGACGTTTCTATTTTTGCTGCATTTCCTCATTCTCATAAAGTTTGCACAAGCATTGTAAATTATGCTTTCCAAAACAATGATACGATACCGCTCATTCGCGTCAATAAATGGGATTTTGAATGGCAGGGATTTTACACTTATCCCAACTTGGTAAAAGTGCCAGCAGGATATAAATTGTTTTCCAGCCATGTCTATGACAACACCAGCAACAACCCTTACAACCCCAACAATCCTCCGCAATTGATTACTCCGGGGCCATTTACGAGCAACGAAATGCTCTTTGACGCATTTCAATGGATGTTCTACGAGCCGGGCGATGAACTCATTGATATCGGTGAATTGCTTGCCACCGATGAACTGCTTACCGGGGTGAGCGAACCAAAATTTCCTGCCCAGATGCGATCTTTTGCTTATCCCAATCCTTTTCATGGAAAAGTGAAAATTGGATATGAAATTGACTCTCCGTCACAGGTTTCGGTTTCGGTTTTTAATATTTATGGAAGCGCGGTTCGAAATTTTCCTGCTAAAAACCACAAAGCCGGGGATCATTCTCTTGAATGGGATGGAAAAAACGATTCGGGCGCATCTTTGCCATCTGGCGTGTATTTCTACACGATTCACGCAGGCAATCAAACAAGCAGCGGCATGTTGATGTGGATTCCTCAGCAGTAGTAAAAGGTCTAAAAGTCTGCAAATTTTACCGAGAATGTGATTACCTGAAATACGGTTTAATTACGTGCATCTGCCTCGTGATAACAACATCATTAGTATCTTAACAAAACATACCAGGAAACACCACGTTGCTGCTATGTATCCGTGTTTCTTTACAATTCGCTTTTGCTATTTTAGGCATAACAAATGTAAGGAGGATTATTCAGTAATAAATGTATATTTGGTATTGATATAACAAACTGGGACACAATGACTTTAAACTACAGCGATATATACGCATGTTGCTAAGAATTCTCTCAGAAAAATCAAAAGCACATTAGACACTATTTTCGAATCTAAAATGCTGAAATACAGCAAATTAA
>NVWW01000066.1 GCA_002746335.1 Flavobacteriales bacterium
TTTTTCAGACAATTCTTTATCGAAAACAAAAGTAATTTTGCTCGTTAACGGTGAGAGCAGTAGTGTAAATTTTTCGGATGGTTTGTAATCCAGTCCGATGGCCGCAATAAGATAGCCCGGTGCCATGAAATCCGAAATTTTTATCGTGTCGCTGGCATCATAGCCGGGGGAAAATTGCGATTTGAACTGAATCATTTCAGAAAAATTCCATTTTTTGAGGAACGACTTTTGGTCGAATTTTGAGCTGAAATCAATCTTGTCATCGCTTTTGTTGAAGGGGTCTTTTCCTTCGCGTAGCAACCCGTACGCAAGGTCCAGCGTATTGTCCCAGCTTGACTTATCTCTTTTGTAATTGGCGTAAATGCTTAAAAACCCCGTTGCTGAAAAGGAGCTCTTGCCACCGGCTGCCCAGTTTTCCAAATGTACTTGCGAGAAATTCAACGAGCCGACACCGCCTGTTTTCCATTTTTTGGGTGGGATTGAATCGGTGCTTGATGTGTCGGGGTTATCTTGTGCTAACAATAAGTAATTGCTTAAAAAAAGCAGAAATAATATTATAAACCGAAAATTCATGGATGCAAAAGTAGTATTTGAATATTGTTTGAATATCAGTATGTTTGTGAATCTGAAAGTTGTATTATGGTGAAAAAACGACTCCTCTTTTTTATCATCTTAGCAGCATATACCTGCGCTACAGTGCGGGGGCAAGTGCCAATACTTGAAGAAATAAGAACCTTTATAGGCCACAAATACCATGTTAAGTCTGTCTGTTTTTCACCTGACGGCAAATATGCACTTTCAGGTAGTCAAGATAAAACGCTCAAACTATGGGATGTAGCAACAGGTGAAGAAATAAGAACTTTTTCAGGACATACAAGAAGAGTTAATTCTGTAGACTTTTCACCAGATGGTAAATATGCGCTTTCGGGTAGTGTAGATACAACACTCAAATTATGGAATGTGGCAACAGGTGAAGAGGTAAGAACCTTTATAGGCCACACCTTAATTGTTCATTCTGTTTGCTTTTCACCTGACGGTAAATATGCGCTTTCGGGTAGTGTAGACAAAACGCTCAAATTATGGGATGTAGCGACAGGTGAAGAAATAAGAACTTTTATAGGTCACACTGAAGTTATTAATTCTGTCTGCTTTTCACCTGACGGCAAATATGCGCTTTCGGGTAGTTTAGACAAAACACTCAAATTATGGGAGGTAGCAACAGGTGAAGAAATAAGAACTTTTTCAGGACATACCAAAAGAGTTACTTGTGTCGATTTTTCAACCGATGGCAAATATGCGCTTTCGGGTAGTATGGATTCAACACTTATATTATGGGATGTGGAAACTGGGGAAAAACAAGAGTTTTTACAGACCACAACGAGATGGTTTTTTCGGCCTGTTTTTCACCTGATGGCAAATATGTGCTTTCGGGTAGTAGGGCTAATACATTGTTATGGAATGTGACAACAGGACAATTCAAAAAAATTTATGCGGGTTGGTCGGCTATCTGTTTTTCGCATGATGGAAAATATATTCTGTCTGCGGAAAATAAAGGTAATCTCTTATTGTGGAAGGTGTCAGGCGAGAAAGACATTTTAGAGCCATATGTAAAGGAATTTAATCTAACAGCAAAGCTATTGAAAGGCAAAACCGTCAAAAAACCGCTTTCCAATCAAAAAATCCATCTTAAAAACCAAAGTAATACTACCGTCCAAACCCAAACCACCGATGAGTACGGAGATTTTGAATTTAAGAATGTTGACAAATCACAACAATACACTTTCGAACTCGAACAAAACCCTGAATTGAAAAACGAAAAAGTGTATCTGGCGCGGCAAGACGGCATTGTGGTGGGCGAATTTATGGCAGGTACTAAAGGTGTTTTTCGTTTTGAGTTGCTGCCAGCCATCATCGAAAAGTTGGAATTAAAAAAAGAAGAAGATGTGTTCGTACAACTGGATGATTTCGTCAGTTCAGATAAAAATGAAATCGTGATTGTAGATGACATTTATTACGAAACAGGCAAATGGGATGTTTTGCCACAAGCGGCAGAAAAACTGAACAGAGTTGTGGCTTCTTTGAAGAAAAACCCGCAAATGAGGATTGAATTATTAGCGCACACTGATTCGAGAGACGAGGCGCAGGCAAATCTTGTTTTGTCTCAAAAAAGAGCGAAAAGCGCTGTTGATTACATTGTTTCCAAAGGCATTGATATCAAACGGGTGAGCGGCAAAGGCTATGGCGAAACAAAAATCTTGAATCACTGCACTGATGGCGTAAACTGCTCTGAAAAAGAACACGCACTGAACCGCAGAACAGAGTTTAAGTTTTTTAAGAGTTAATACTTTCCCTTCGGGCTAGATAATGTGATTGCAGGGGTGGGGCTTCTAATCCTTCACAATCTCTGAAGTTACCGTAAGCACTTTGGTTTCGGGATTGGCATTGGTGTATAACGTAACCGATTTCACTTGCTTGCCGATTTTCCCCCGCGTGTCAAAAACTACAGTGATTTCTGCTTTTTTATTGGGTTTGATAGCTTCTTTTGGCCACAAGGGAACGGTGCAACCGCAACTTGATTTCACATTGGATATGATCAGGTCTTCTTTACCTGTGTTGGTAAAACTGAACACATGTATCAATTTTTTCCCAGGTTTCACGTAGCCGAAGTCATGGATTTCGTTTTCAAATGAAATCTCCGCGTACACACTGTCTTTATCCGATTGTGAAACCGAGATAATTTCGATTTTTCGCTCCAATGCTGCTTTGCGGCTATAGACCGAATTACGCTGGTCGTGCCAGTTGTCACTCACCGTAGTATTGGCTTTGTATTCCCCGAAAGGAATTTTAATGAATTCCAGCGAGCCTTTATTGTCAGCGGTTTTGTTGAGATATGGCACGTAAACGCCATCGTTATATGCCTTCATGTAATTCATCATGCTGGAAATGCGCCTGAGTGTGAGATTCACATTGTAATCGGTCTTGGCCAGTGGACTAGCATAACCCTTAATTTTGAGCGCGATTTTCTGCCCCTTTTCTAATTCTTTCAGTAGCAATTCTGTGAACAACTCTAAATCCTGTACGCCCTTGTCCGCATAATCAAAAAAGAAACTTTCAATATCTTCCACCGCATTGACGGAATCTTCGCCCGCCATATCCGAAGAATATTTTTTTTTGTAATTGCCAATCATAGCTGTGTAATCTTGGTAGGATTTCATGTAAGTGATGCTGGCGGTGGTGTCCCAAYTTCGTGGATGCGGCTCGTCATTATGRAAATAGAGTGTAACAGGCAGGTATTTGTTGAGTGCTTCGAGCGAAATGATTTTTTGTTCTTCTTCCGTCACCGGAATGACTTCAACAGAATCTTCGKTACCGAAAGCGTAAATATCGTTGCAACAGGTAGCACCTTTTACGGTGATRGAACCYTCGCGGTTTGAAGTGAAAAATCCTCTTTCTTTTTCAGRATCAATTGAAAAATAGAAATCGTTGACGCTGGAATTATAAGGCGGCTTCATGTTTTCGGGTTGGCTCAGCGAGCGTAAACTACCCGTTGATTTAAAAATATCGAACCCACCCAGTCCGTAGTGCCAGTCGCTGCTAAAGTAGAGGGTCTTCGATTTTTCATCGTAAAAWGGCGAAATCTCGCTGTCTAAGGAATTGATCTTAGGGCCAAGATTTTTCGGGTTACTGTATCTTTTTCCTTTTCCTGAAATTGTTGAGTACCAAATGTCGAGCTTGCCCCTGCCTCGYGGACGGTCAGAAACGAAGAAGAGCACTTCCTTGCCTTCTACCAACGCCACATGTGGTTGAGTGCTGGTGTAACCTGCCATGTTGATGTTCTTATCAAGAATCACAGGATTCATCCAYTGACCCTTTTTTTCTTCGCTCATGTAAATAGCGCATTTGAAATCGTGTGTGCAACGTGAAAAGTAGAAGTGCTTCTTGTCGGGGCTGAGTGTGCCGTTTGCAGCATGAAATGCGGGGTTGTTAATCAAAATAGGCAGTTCGCCATCGGCTTCCCAAAAGTTACCTATTTTTCTTGCTTTGTAAATTTTTAGGTAATAATCAGCTGTGTCAACAATAATGAAATCGCCCGAAACCCTGTCGGTGCGCATCGAAGAAAAATACATGATTGAATCATTCACCATAATGGGACTGAACTCTGAGTGCGAAGTGTTGAGTAAATCCCCAATGTTTTTTACTACCACATCCACCGAATCAAGCACCAGTTTTTTGGCCACTTCACAGGCACTGATTTCTCGCTTTGCCTTCCGCACGAAATAAGATGTTTTGTCGAGGTAAATTTTGGCGAATTTGCGATAATGGTATTGCGCCTCGCTGTAGCGCCCGTTGTATTTCTGCATAGTGGCCAGCCAAAAAAGCGCTTCAGGAAAATTCACTCCTCTGTCATGGTTGTAAACATATTGGTAGGCTTCTTCGCCTTTTTTATATTCGTGATAGGAGCGCAATGACTCCCCGTATTTGTAAGTTAATTTTAGGTTGGTGGAATCGAATTTCAGCGCATTTTTGTAATAAAGGGAGGCCCCGAAGTAATCACCATCAGCGAAAGACTTGTCGCCTATTTTTTCCCATTGCTTTGGGCCTTGGGAGAAAGCGGAATTCAGAATGAAACATGAAGAATAAAGAATGAAGAAATGCCTTAAAATAAAATGAAATTTCACGATGATTGGTTTCTTTTTGCTCTGCAAATTAATCATAAATCATCTTTACCAATCAGTGTGCCATTAAATAAACGCTGGACAAACTTTGTAGGGAACCCGTTCAGGCAACAAGTTTCGAAGGATGTAAATCACAGCAATCTCGAAACCGCCCCTGCCCAGCGATGCGGGGCGCAGGTTGGAATAGTTAAAATCGTAGCTCAGGCCGACATGCCAGGTGTTGTAATCCATGCCCACCATCAGGTAGCCCGCGTCACCATAGCGCAGCCATCCGCCAAAATACACTGCACGGTATTTGTACGGCTCGTTACTCATGATATGTTTGAGGTTGGTTCCAAAAAGATATTCACGGTAAGTACCTTGTCCCATGCCTGAAATTCCAGGGATCAAATCGAATTTTTCGGCCATTTTCAATTTCGCAGTAGCGTGAAAATGCAACCGCCTGTCTAATTTAATTATGTTATCGCTGTAAAACGACTGTGTGGGCTTGGTAATATTGAACCAACTTGCTCCAAAAAGAAACGCATTGCGTTCACCAAATTTACCCCTATATGAAAGGCCAAGATTGAGATTGGAGTAGAGGCGTTGCTCGCGGTCAAAAGTCTCGTTACCGTCCAGCGAGCCATCATATTTGTAACCGTTCCACTGCTCATCAAAAGTCAGTTTATTGTAATTTATTTTGCGTTGCGTCATGCCTGATTGTAGCCCGATGGTGAGAAATTGTGTGGAGTCGCTATTCATGCGAATCGAGTAAGCTCCACTCAAGTTGATTTGCAAAGTGCCAAATTCCGAATCGCCTGCTTTGTCGCGATAAACCGCTAAACCGGCTGCAAAATCTGGCAGTGCCTTGAAGGGCTGTTTCATTTCAGCTGAAAGCCCAAATGTTTCGTAAACATAAGGCAAAGTAATGGAACCCCATTGCCTACGTTCGTTGCCTACAAAGCGGTATTGACCCTCAAAAGCGCCAGTAAGGGCAGGGTTGAGGGTGAGGGGGGAGGAGTAAAACTGGGAGTAGTGGATGTCTTGGGCGGCCACTCTTCCGTCCACCAATAGGGAGGAAATCACCCAATACCCAATACCCAATACCCAATAACTACTTCTCATAATTCAAACAATTCATTTTTTATTTGTTCGTCCAGCGCTTCGTATTCATGCTTTTTAACAATGATAATCTCCTTTGGGAAGCCCGCAATTTTTTTAGCAACAACTTTCGTGTACCCGTGTTCTTCTAGGAAACTGCTTGTGTATCCGATTCGTGCAGATGCCATAAAGCTGAGTTCACGGCAATAGCCTTGTAGGCGGCTGGCGAGGTTGATACAGTAGCCGATGTATTCACTTTCGCCTTCTTCTGAATAATCCAGTTTGTAAACAGAGCCGGAAGCCAACCCAACACGAATTCTTTTCGGGATGTCAAAAAGCGGAATCTCGTCATAAATTGTATCGAGAAATCGCAGGTAATTGGCTTTGAAATCCCAAAGGTTGTTGAGAAAATGGATGTATTTTTCTTTCACCTCATCATCTTCCTGCTTTTTGTAAGTCCAAACATAGAGTGCCCCATCTCCCAAAAATTTCTGATGTATGGGCTGCTGAAAGGGCTGTAATTCTGGTTTGCCCTTCAACCAATGCGCGTTGCCCCCATTAATAATGGTTTCAAAACACTCGAAAACGCGGTTCAAAAATTTGGTAACGTGGTAATGAATATCAGCTTGTCCGAAAAATTTGGAAAACCCTTCCAAATCAAATATGAGTACAATGGCGCCTTCGGGAGCGCCCGCTTCTTTTTGGAACATGATGTTTTTGGGTGTGGATATTTTCATCTTATCAAAGTAACATTCCCTTTATCAAAAAATTCTTCTTCCCCCGGGCAGGTGGCAGTGAGGTACCAGACAAAGACTCCAGGGTCGGCTTCACGGGCATTGTACATGCCGTCCCATCCTGTGTTTTGGTCGTTTGTCTCAAACACCATCTCGCCCCAGCGGTTGTAAATAGTAAAGTAAACGTCCTTTAAGTTTCTCCCCCTCACATATACAAAATCGTTATTGCCGTCTCCATTGGGTGTAAAAGCGTTTGGAACAAATACATTTGGCGTCCCACATACCAATTCAATGACATGAATGGTGATAATAGAATCGTATCCACACACTTTATTTGTAGGGTTGGTAACAGTGAAAGTATAAGTAATGGTGGATGGAGGGCTTGCCAACGGATTTAAACTACTTGAGTTGTTCAGATAATCGGCTGGAGACCATTGGTAAATTCCGGTAGAATCAGGCACCGCGTGTAGTGTAGTAATATCCCCTTCGAAAATAGTGTCTTCATCCACGCTTAAATTAAGCGCTCCGGGCAGAAAGTCATCGCCAATGACTTCAATGGAGTCCGTCAGCTCACAGCCGTTATTGTCGGTGATGGTTACCGAATACATTCCTGGGCAGAGCTGCGTGGCTTCATCGCCTGTTTGGGCATTGGAATCGCTCCAAACGTAATTATAGGGTGAAGTGCCACCATTGGTATTCACGTTTGCTTGTCCATCACATACGTTGAAGCAACTTTGAGGCAAACTTGCAACAATGGATTGTAATTGGGGTGGTTGGATAATTTGAAAAAATTCGGCAGTATCACAGCCGTTGGCATCCGTAATGGTAACCGCATAACTTCCATCACACAAACCTGTAATAGTTGAGCTGGTTTGTGAATTGCCCCATGCGTAAGTATAAGGAGACGTTCCGCCTGAAACAGCTACAGCGGCTTCTCCAGTACATTCGCTGTAACAGAGCACATCCAAAGAACTTACCGAATCAATTAACAACGCAGCAGGCTCTGAAATATTGATGGACAAAATATCAATGCATTGATTGCTGTCTGTCACGCTTACCTGATATGTTCCTGCACACAATCCTGTTGCCACAGCATCTGTTTGGCTGTTCGCATCATCCCACAAAAAAGTAAAAGGAAGCGTTCCTCCGGATGTGCTTACGCTGGCAGCTCCGTCACACATTCCTGTGCAGAGCAGGTTGGTAACATTGTTCAGCGACAGCGCCAAATCAGAAGTGTCAATAATCGTTACATTTTCCTGTGCTTGGCAGCCGAGCGCATCGGTAACCGTCACGCTGTAGTTTCCTACGCACAAAGCGGTGGCCGTTTGTGTGACTTGGTTATTAGCATCATTCCATTGGAAAGAATACGGTGTTGTGCCTCCGGATGGCGTTACTTCTGCTGCGCCTGTACACGCCCCACAAAAAGATGTATCGGTGTCGCTGATGAAAGAATTGAGATTGGTTAATAGGATGTTGACAACTTGTGTTTTCTCGCAAAATCCGTTTATGGCTTTGATATATAAAGTTGCCTGAATGGGCGCAGTGACCATGAGTGTGCTATCGGTCAAATCAGAGTTTAGCGTATCGGAAAAAGCGCTGTTGGACGACCAAATAAATGTGTCTGCTGTGCCAAATGAATTGGCTATTAAATAAATAGTATCGGCATCGCAAACTATAGTGTCACCCGATGCAAGTTGCACGTCAGGATAAACCGTTACTATTTTCTGTGCGGTATCGTTCAAATTACAGATGGTATCGGTAACAACCAGTGTTACAATGTAAGTGCCTGGATTTGTGAATGTGCGGATAGGGTTGAATTCGGTGGAAGTAGTGTCGCCATTGCCGAAATCCCACAGATAGGTTGAGTTTTGTATGCTTTGGTTTACAAAAACTATTGTTAGAGGAGAACATCCTGCCGTATCGGAGGTTGTGAATTCCGCATCTGGAATGATTTGAAAATCCAATTTAAAAATACCGTTGTTGCAGCCCGTGCTGTTGTTGGTATTTGACCAAGCGCCTGTAGTGGTCGGAAAGTCATCATTGTTTTGACAGCCTGCGCATACCGACTGATACACAACCCCCATCTTGTCAAAGCGGCTGGTTCCTCCATCCACATGTTCGCTGCTGAGTGTGCCGCCATAGTAACTACCATAAAGGATGTTCTGCACATCGCGCTCGAAAACAATCAAATAAAAATCAAAGCCATTGGGTGATGTGGCAAATTCGGCATCTGATGTGGTGGGCATTCCGGTCATGGAGGGCCCGGTGATAATGTTGCCGCCCCAGCCCGAAACATATACGTTCTGGCATCGATCCACCAGAAAAGCGGCAGGGGAGAGGTCGGCATTGCCGCTGCCGTTGCCGAAAACGGTAGAGTAGATGATRTTGCTCAAATTRTTGTCCATTTTGGCKATAAACTGCCCGCTCCCAGGGTTGGAATAAGGCGCATTGATAATRGGAAACCCGCCTTCCGATTGGCCGACAACATATACATTTTCATCATCATCGAGTTCTACAAAATAACACTGGTCGTAACCGCCAGTACCGATAAAAGTAGATTTGAGCAGAGCCGATCCGTTGCTTTGTATTTTAGCTACATAGCCATCCACAATCCCTCCTTGGTAAGTAGTATTGATAACCCCTGAAGTAGAAGGGAAGTCAGTGGAAATAGTACCACCCGTTACATATATATTGTTTGAAGCATCGAGTTTCAGTGAATAAGCCGCATCTTTTTGGCTGCCACCCAAAAAAGTACTCCATTGTAAGGCGGTCAGCGTGGAGTTGAATTTCATAACCACTCCATCCTGGTCGCCTCCAAAAGTGTTGTCGAAGCCATTCACAATCGGAAAATTAGAAGAACGAGTAGAGGAGGCGATGTAGCAATTGTCATTGGCATCAACCATAACTTCGCCCCTGAACTGATCACCATAGTTACTTTGCAGCGAATCATAATTCTGGGGGTCGGTGGTATTGTAATTCAGGCCGTCATTGGCACTGCCGCCAACGTAGGTACTTGCCAGCAGATTTGTTCCATTTGAATTAAACTTTGCGATGTAAATGTCTGTGCCACTACTAAAATTGGTGCCGTTAAACTGCAAATAAACAGCGTTTCCGCCATTGAAACTCTGATCGTAAGCGCCAGATGTGGTTGGGAAATTGTTCGAACTGGTTGTGCCATAAAGATAGAGCTCGTTATTGTCATTCACAATCAAGCTGTGAACAGCTTCGGTACCAACGCCACCAATGTAGGTAGAATAAATATGCGCATTGCCAGTTGAGTTGTATTTAGTGATGACCACATCGGTATTTCCACCGGCCGGGGGACCTGAAAAACTGGTATCATAAGCTCCTGTAGTGGTGGGGTAGCCATCATCAAAGGCTATTCCTCCTGCATAGAAATTGCCTGCATTATCATAAGTGGCAGTCATTCCGAAATTGTTGGCTGGTGAGCCGGAATAACTAGCGAAAATCAGCACGGGATCAATAACGAGCGGGCGGGACTTGTCGTAATTTCCAACCTCAAATTTTACCGTGTTTTTATTCAGTTTGAATTTGCATTCAACTTTTTTTTCCTGCCCGTTAATGATTTGATAGCAATAGGGCTGCTGTTCGATAATTTCCCCAACGGTAGTTTTAACAATTAAATTCCCGCCTTTGAGCGAAATGTTATCCACCCCTTCGTAGTTTAATTCAATAATTTCATGGTTGTAAGTAGGCTGGATGATAAAATCGTATTTCAATTGCTCGTTTTGTGTGTACAATTCCATATCAATGCCTTGATAAAGAGAGACATAGTGGATTTTTTTGAAGGCTTTCACCCCCGAGGCCCATTTTGACGGGTCATTTCCGCGATAAAAATTGTAATACTCACTGCTTGGCTCGCGGTTTACTACTTGTACACCGGGGTTAGAATTCACAAAGTTGACTTTGAATACATGTCTTTTGAACCGAATGTTGTTTGGGTCGGCATCCTTGGGGGCTAGGTAAGGAATGTGGAATTGCATGATTTCTGAGTAATCCTTAAAATCATAAGTAAAGCAGGTTTTTTCAAGCCACATTGTGCCCGAATTGATTGGCGCTTTGTAGGTTACATTTTCTGGCCACTGGCCTTTGTTTTCGATAAATTTGTAATACCGCGATTCTTCTTCGTGAGAAAACGAAACATTGCATATTACCAAGAAGAAAATTAGAGTATAAAAAACAGGATTTTTCATAAAGAACACCAAAGTTACAGAAACCAACGAAATGCTACAGAAATTATTCTAATTTGACAGACGTTTTTTTGATCGTTGAGGTTGGCTATTGTGTTTCTTTCTCCAATTTTTGCATTGAATAATAAAAGCCTATCCTCAGCTCTTCTAAGAGATAAGAGTAGAATGAATAATAAAACACTAAAAATTTAAGCTTTTTTCTTTTGAAAAGGTTTAATCATTTGTTTTTTGAACGAAGCGACAAATAGCAATATTAAAGAAGAACTTAGCCATATTGAGGCGGCAAAGCGCAATCCCGCTGATTTTGCCCCTTTGTATGGYCGTTATTACAAACCCATYTTTGTTTTTGTTTACCGCAGGGTKTTCGATGAGCAAWGCGCAGCCGATATCGCTTCGCARGTTTTTTTAAAAGCATTGGTCAACATTCAAAAATACAAATTCAAGGGCTTCCCTTTTTCTTCATGGCTTTTCAGRATAGCAGTAAATGAATGCAATATGTATTTTAGAAACAAGAAGAAAGTGCAGGAAGTGAGCATTAGCGAAAGTGAAATCAAAAACATAATGCAGGGTGCCGAAGTGGAAGAAAATGAAGATAATTTACAAAAAGCATTGGATGCGCTCAACGAATTGAGCGACAAGGAAACCCAACTCATCGAATTGCGGTTTTTTGAACAACTTTCGTTTAAGCAAATTAGCGGAATTTTTGGAATAACTGAAGCCAATGCTAAAGTACGTGTGTACAGAATTCTGAAGAAGATGAAAAAAATTATATCTACTACTAATTACAAATAAATGCGAATTACAAATTACAGCCACATAATTCCTCCCCGTACGGGTGAAAATAACAGCAATYATTGTGGAATGGCTATTCGTAAATTAGAAAACATCAGTAGTTCGTAGTATTTATTAAAGCAGAAATAATGCCCAAGTTCAAAAAATATAAACTCGATAAAGAGAAATTAGAAAAGCTCAAACGGCTGCGCGAGCAGGATATTAACCGTCACAAAGATTTYGGCAATCTGYTGTTTGATCACCGCAAGGCCATGCGCCCTATGTATAAAAAACCGCTGTACAAAGACCCAAAAACCTTCTTGGCGCTGCTGCTGATTTTACTAATTCTTTACCTGCTAATGTATTTCTCAGATAAGGAAAAACCAGAGCAACAAAAACCGCCTGTAGACACTACCATCACCGAATAATATAACTAACCTGCAAACAGGCACATTAAATTACCCTGTTCCTTTTTTTAATTTCCACATTATACTGTATGGAGCAACAGGAAACCGGCTTTAAAATTTACCAAAAAGCCGATTCCAATGACAGGGCTGGCTCGGGTTAACTTTCACTTCTGGCCGAGAAGCAGGCCCAGCAGAAAAACAGCCCTGTCATTTACTAAAATTCCGAATTTGATTGAACAGGTAAATAACGCCTGAATGGGAAAAGTACGCTTAATGTTTAACCATTCCTGAAATACCAGGATATAAAACTTAAAAATTATGGCAGGAGCAAACCAAAGTACAAGACAAAAAATGATAGGTATGATGTACCTCGTTTTAACCGCCATTTTGGCGTTGAATGTATCAAAAGACATCCTTAATGCCTTTGTGGTGATGAATGAAGGCCTCGAATTATCAATTTCTCATTTTGAAAAGAAAAACGCGCTGCTGTATGCGGATTTTGACGGGCAGAAGAAACTTGATCAGATGAAGGTAACGCCTTATTGGGTGAAGGCCGAGCAGGTGCGCCATCTGTCCAACGAAGTGGAAGATTATATTCAAAAACTGAAAATAAAACTCATCAGTGAAACAGAAGGGGTTCCAAAAGAAGTTGCCGATACCTTGCCGCTGGCTATGGTAGATAAAAAAGACAATTACGATGTGATCAATACCTTGATGATAGGCAGCTCGGAGGACGGCTCATCGGGGCTTTCACGTGAACTAAAAGACAAAATCAACGAATACCGCGAATCGCTCTATCTGATTGCGGAAAATGAGAGCAAAAACCTTAATATCGGGCTGGAAACATCTGACACCTATACACTCGAAGATGGTAAAATACCTTGGGAGATGCACAATTTTTATTATACTCCGTTGGCTGCTTCTGTGGCTATACTTTCACAGATTCAAAATGATATTCGCTCAGCAGAATTTGAAGTAGTCAACACACTATACAAGTCATTCACTAAAGAAGATTTTAAATTTGATACCATTGCGGCAAAAGTGATGGCGCCTACCAATTACGTGCTACTCGGAGAAGATTACACTTCTGATGTGTTTGTAGCAGCCTTCAGCACCACGCAAAATCCTGATGTTTTTGTCGGGGAATTTGATTCGTTAAATAATTTGATTTCAATTGGTGATACGCTTGTCGTTCATCGAGGCATGGGTAAATACCGCATTAAAACAGAAAAAGAGGGCTTTCACGAATATGCAGGTGTGATTAACATGAAGACGAACAACGGCACAAAATCCTACCCTTTTAAATCAGATTACATTGTCGCACGTCCCAGTTTGGTGGTTTCGCCTGACAAAATGAATGTGCTCTACAAAGGTATTGACAACCCTGTTTCTGTTTCCGTACCCGGTATCCCATCCGAAAATTTATCTGTGAGTATCAACGGTGGGAACACGATTCGTAAAACAAGCAATGGAAAGTACAATGTGAAGATGTCAAAGCGTTCACCGCGAAATGTGGAAATTGCGGTAAATGCCAAATTACCTTCAGGTGCAACAAGGAATATGGGATCGATGAAATTCAGGGTAAAGAATTTGCCCAAACCATATGCGAAAATTGGAAGTATTATCAGCTCGGGGGCAATGCGAAGAGTAGTGTTGGCAAGTATGCCTGGCATAGTGGCAGAATACAGCCCTGATTTTGCATTCAACCTCAAATGCAAGGTAACAGGTTTTAAAATGTACACAAACTACAAAGGAAGTGTCATTTCTTTCAAATCAAAAAACAATCGATTTACCAAAGAGATGAAAGAAGTCATTGAAGAATCAAGGGGCAGGGTAAAAATTTACTTCGAATCCATCAAGGCAGAAGGAAATGATGGTGTAACCCACGATTTAGGTACAATACCGATTCAGATTTTTTAGTCAAGGTTCTTCTGATTAACTATTTATCCCTTACATTTGCGGCAATGAATTTTGCAACAAATACAAATTGGTGTTGGCTGATGCGGAAATGAATTCCTGTAATTGGTAGCAATCAGTTTGAAAAAAATATAACGGCTTGCCAATGACGGCAAGCCGTTTTCAATTAATAAAGTGAAGAAATTTAAACTCTATACAACCCACGAAAAAATTCTTGCTGACACGATTACGCCAGTCAGCATCTACCTGAAGGTACGCGACAAATACCCCAATAGTATATTACTTGAAAGCTCCGATTATCACAGCAACGAGAATAGTTTCTCATACATCTGTTTCAAACCGATAGCAAGCATAACGGTTGACAAAGAGCAGATAACTGAAAAATTTCCTGATGGTTCAGCGGTAAAAACAGCTGTCAAGGAAGCCAATATTATTCAGAGGCTATCTGATTTTGCTAATTCATTTGAAAGCGATGAAAACGGGTTCGATTTCATCAACAATGGGCTGTTCGGCTATATCGGTTATGATTCGGTGCGCTATTTCGAAGATATTGATATTCGTAAAGTGGACGAAGATGATGTAATCCCAGACATCATTTACTCGGTTTATCAGTATGTTATAGCCATTAACCATTTCAAAAACGAGGCATATATTTTTAGCCATTCGATGAATGAGGCAGAAAACGATCTTTCTGAAATAGAGGGATTGGTTCGTTCCAAAAATTTTGCTTCCTACCATTTTACGGCCAATAACAGAGAGGAATCAAATTTTACCGACAAGCAGTTTTTAGAAAGAATCGAGCTAGCAAAAAAGCACTGCCATCGTGGTGATGTATTCCAATTGGTCTTGTCAAGGCGATTTTGGAAAAATTTTCAGGGTGATGACTTCAACGTGTATCGTGCATTGCGCTCCATCAACCCTTCGCCTTACTTGTTTTATTTCGACTACGGAAGCTTTAAAATTTTTGGTTCATCGCCTGAAGCACAATTAGTTGTTAAAGGAAATCGAGTAGAAATACACCCCATTGCAGGAACTTTTAGAAGAACGGGAAATGATGAAGAAGATTTAAAGTTAGCTCATAAATTAACGGAAGATGCCAAAGAAAACGCTGAGCATGTGATGTTGGTAGATTTGGCGCGGAACGATTTAGCACGAAACGGGCATAATGTGAAAGTGGAGACCTACAAGGAAGTGCAGTATTATTCGCACGTGATTCACTTGGTTTCAAAAGTAATTGCAGAAAAAAGCAGTGATGCGGATACCCTTCAATTGGTAGCTGACACTTTTCCGGCAGGCACATTGAGCGGAGCGCCTAAATACAAAGCCATGGAATTAATTGAGCAATACGAAAATGACAACCGTAGCTATTACGGGGGATGTATCGGTTTTATGGGATTTAGTGGAGATTTCAATCATGCGATTATGATTCGAACCTTTTGCTGCAGGGATAATAAACTCTACTACCAGGCAGGTGCGGGCATTGTAGCCGAATCAAAAACCGAAAACGAGTTACAGGAAGTTTACAATAAAATTGAGGCGTTGAGAAAGGCGATGGAAATTGCACAACAACTTGGAAGACGAGACGTTAGTGAATACATTTAACCCCAAAAATAACTACTGATGGTACGCATTGTTAAATATTTTCTTGCGTTTGTTATTGTTTTTAGCATTACCTGTAAAAAAGACGAGGACTATGACCCATGTGAAGGTGTTGAGCATACTTACCAATATCATTGGTTGGATGAAGATTTTGATACTTGGGTACCACACGCAGACGGAGATAAGTTAGTTTTTGTAGATTCAGCAATGCAGGAAGTTGAATTTACTGCGCTTTATTTTATTTCTGATTCAGTTGATAATGGTTTTCAAGATCTACAATCGGAATGTGTTTATAACATTTATATCTATCATGAACGAAAACAATTAGTACTTTCTTCTTCCCCAAATAATTGGAGGATGGAATATACTCTTTGGGCAGATAATGGGGAGGTGGACTGGTTGAGGTTGAGAGTGGAAGATAATCTTGTGAGTATGACTATACCAACTGATACTGTTAATATCATTAAACACGATACCCTTAATTTTTTAGGAGATACTTTATTTCAAGTTTATGAGATAGTACGTACATATAGCAATGGCGATAGAACCTTTTATTACAATAGAACGGATGGTATTGTTGGTTTTATAGCATACATTAATAATGAGTGGGTGTCTTACAGAAGGAAATAATCACAATTCTTGAAACCGATTCTCGTCATAGACAATTACGACTCCTTCGTTTACAATCTTGTTCATTATTTGCARGAATTTGGAGCAGATGTAGTGGTAAAGCGCAATGATAAAATYGAAATCGAAGAAGTGGCAAATTATTCCAAAATATTGTTCTCACCCGGACCRGGYATTCCTGAAGAAGCAGGTAAAATGCTCGAAATCATTAAGGMATATACAGGRAAAAYCYCRATGCTTGGCGTTTGTTTAGGGCATCAAGCAATTGCCGAAGCCTTTGGTGGAAAATTGACTAATCTAAAAGAAGTGTTTCATGGTGTAGCTACCAAAGTTAAAATAACAGAAAGTGACTATTTGTTTGATGAATTACCTAAAGAATTCAATGTTGGCCGATACCACTCCTGGGTTACAGAAACAAAACTGCCTGATTGTCTTTCGGTTACTGCTGTTGATGAAGAAGGTATCATCATGGCACTCAAACACAATGAATTTGACATTCGCGGAGTGCAGTTCCACCCCGAATCGGTTTTGACAGAACACGGAAAAGAAATRATGAAAAACTGGTTAAWGAATTGAGATGAGAYMCCTTTTAAACAAACTCATAACCCAYCAAACGCTCACCAAAGAGCAAGCTAAACAGGCGTTRGTTGAAATTGCYGAAGGCAAGCATAACCATACCCACATTGCTACTTTTCTYGCTGTGTACATGATGCGCAGCATTACGGTGGAAGAACTTACTGGTTTTCGCGATGTATTGCTCGATTTATGTGTGAAAGTTGATCTTTCGGCATTTGACCCGATTGACCTTTGCGGAACGGGTGGTGACGGGAAAGACACTTTTAATATTTCTACGCTGGCATCTTTTGTTACAGCAGGGGCGGGCATTAAAGTAGCCAAACACGGCAACTATGGAGTTTCTTCGCCCTGTGGCTCGTCAAACGTAATGGAATATTTAGGTGTGAAATTTACCAATGACGAAAATGAGCTGAAACGAAAAATCGAAACCGCAGGTATCTGTTACATGCATGCCCCTTTGTTTCACCCCGCCATGAAAAATGTAGCGCCCATTCGAAGGGAATTGGGCATGAAAACCTTTTTTAACATGCTTGGGCCGATGGTCAATCCCGCTTTCCCGCAAAAGCAAATAGTGGGTGTTTTCTCACTGGAACTGGCTCGTTTGTACGCTTATCTCTACCAGCAAACAGACAAACAATTTGTGATTTTGCATTCGCTGGATGGTTATGACGAAGTATCACTCACCAGCGATTTCAAAATGATTTCCAACAATATTGAACGACTTATAACGGCAGAAGATTTGGGAGTTCAATCGGTGAAAGCCGAAGAATTGACAGGCGGAAAAGATGTGAAGGAATCAGCAAAAACCTTTATTGAAATATTAGCAGGCAATGGAACAAAAGCCCAAAACAATGTTGTTTGCGCCAATGCAGCGATGTCTATCTATTGCTACTACCCCGAACTAACTTTGAAAGACGCTTTCAACTTGGCGGAAGAATCACTGAAATCGGGAAAAGCAAAGATGTGTTTGGAAAAATTGATTAAGTAGTCATTCAGTGGCCATTCGGTCTTTGGCCGTCTTAAAATGACGCGAGCAAAGCGAGTTAATGACAATGAACATCCTAAGAAAGATAGTTGCCCGCAAGAAGAAAACCGTTGCTGAGAGCAAAGAGCGAACCCCTATTTCCGAATTGGAAAAAAGTCCGTTTTTTGAGCGAAAATGTATTTCTCTTTCAAAAAATTTAAACCAAAGTGAAACAGGCATTATTGCAGAGTTTAAAAGAAAATCGCCATCGAAGGGATGGATAAATGAAAACGCTGATATCGAAGAAGTAGCGAAATGCTACGAAACTGCGGGCGCATCGGGCATTTCGGTTTTGACAGACCAAGAGTTTTTCGCAGGAAGTAACGAAGATTTGACGAAAGCCCGACAAACCGTTCAACTGCCCATTCTGCGGAAAGATTTTGTAATTGATAAATACCAATTGGCTGAATCGAAAGCAATCGGGGCAGATGTGGTTTTATTAATTGCCGCCTGCTTGCAGCAGAAACAAACAAAGGAATTGGCGAAATTTGCACAAACATTCGGATTGGAAGTGCTGCTCGAAGTGCATGATGAAGCAGAAATCAATTCACATTTGAATGAATATGTGAACATGGTTGGTGTGAATAATCGCAACTTAAATAACTTTTTCGTTGATGTAAATCAATCGTTAAAATTGGTTGATAAAATTCCCACTAACTTTGTGAAAATTTCCGAAAGCGGACTGGATAATATTGAGGCTATTGCACAATTGAGAAATGTAGGGTATCAGGGTTTTTTGATAGGTGAAAATTTTATGAGAGATCAAAGACCTGGGCATAAGTGTAAAGAATTCATAAATAACGTAAATCATTCGTAATTGGCTCAAATTTGTAATTCGTAGGATTTAATGAAAACCAAAACAATCCATAAACCAACTGTCAATGTAATTACTTTGGGTTGCTCCAAGAATATTTATGATTCTGAAGTATTGATGGCACAACTTAAGGCAAGTAAGTTTGAGGTTTCCCACGAAAGCGAATCAAAAACCGACATTGCGATTATCAATACCTGTGGATTTATCGAAAACGCCAAGCAAGAAAGCATTGATGCGATTCTGGAATATGCGGAAGAAAAAAAATCAGGCAATATTGATAAATTGATTGTTACAGGTTGCCTTTCCGAGCGGTATGCCGGTGATTTAAAGCAGGAAATTCCTGAGGTTGACAGTTGGTTCGGCACAAAGGACTTGCCCAGATTGCTCAAGACCTTAAAAGCAGATTACAAACAGGAATTGGTAGGTGAACGGCTGCTCACTACGCCTTCACACTATGCTTATTTCAAAATTTCAGAAGGTTGTGACCGCAAGTGTTCGTTTTGTGCCATCCCGCTGATGCGTGGCAAGCACCTTTCCTTTACAATGGAAGAATTGGTGACACGCGCTGAAAATCTTGCAAGTAAAGGTGTTAAGGAGTTGATTTTAATAGCGCAGGATTTGACCTTCTATGGACTGGATATTTATGGAAAGAGAGTATTGTCGGAATTACTCAGAAAACTATCTGATGTAGAAGGCATTGAATGGATTCGGCTACACTACGCTTTTCCTTCCGGCTTCCCGATGGACGTATTGGATGTAATTCGTGAACGTGAAAACATCTGTAACTACCTCGACATGCCTTTGCAGCATATTTCGGATGACTTGCTGAAATCCATGCGAAGGGGGACAACGAGAGAAAAAACCAATCGTCTGATTGAAACGATTCACGAAAAAGTGCCGGATCTTGCCCTGCGCACTACGCTTATTTGCGGTTATCCGGGTGAAACCAAACAACATTTTGAAGAACTATGCGAATGGGTACAGAAAACCCAGTTTGACCGCTTAGGTGTGTTTAGCTATTCGCACGAAGAAGACACGCACGCTTTTGGGCTGAAAGATGATGTGGCACACGAAGTGAAGCAAGAGCGCATGGAAAAAATCATGGAAATACAAAGTGGAATTTCCTATGAATTGAACCAGCAAAAAATTGGTAAAACGATAAAAGTGCTCATTGATAGGGAAGAAGGTGATTACCTCATTGGTCGCACCGAACACGATTCACCAGAAGTGGATAATGAAGTGCTTATCCCTCTTGAAAAGGGTGGGGAGTTAAACGCACAAATTGGTCAATTTGCAATGGTAAAAATCACTTCTGCTGAGCAGTATGATTTATTGGGACAGGTTATTTCTTAGTCCACTACCCGTAATAATCTCGTTGATCTATAATAATTGCTACAACGATTAATATTTGTAGAAATAGGTGAATGCAAATAATGCAATGGAGAATAGGGAAAGTGTGTATTTATTAATAAACACTAACCTCTTTTTTCTTCACGGCCATCGGCATGCCGCGCAAAGCGCCCCTTGTTACGATCATGTACCTGATCTGTCTTTGGCCAAGGCCACCCACCAAACTGAGTGCGTTGATAATCACTGAAGGCCTGCTGAATCTCTTCTTTGGTGTTCATTACAAACGGACCGTGTTGCACAACAGGTTCTGCGATGGGCTTACCTTGCAGTATTAAAATTTCACTTTCCTTATTGCCATTTAGCAATTTAATATCTTTGTTAACACGCACTTCTGCTGCATGGTAGAATGGCAGAGGCCGGTCGGCAACAAGCAGTTCTTCTCCTGTAAAGAAATATATTGTGCGGTTAATTCCTTCCGGAGCTTTTGGGAGTGTCCATTCGGCCTTCGGAGCCATTTTTATAGTGTAAATACCCACCCTGTTGCTTTTATCTGCAGCCCAAGACTCGGGCGGAGGAGCAGGAGCTGTATGGCCTTCCAGCGTGCCGGAAATGACCGCGATATGGCTTTTGTTTCCATTAGTATCAGTAGCTTCATATTTAGGGATAGTATCACCCCAAATCATTTTAAAGTGGGGCTCCACCATTTTTTGTGCACGGGGCAAGTTGATCCATATCTGGAACAACTCCATGCGGTTGTCTTTATCCTGATTGATCAATGGAAACATTTCAGAATGCTGTACACCTTTTCCTGCTGTCATCCATTGCACATCGCCATCGCCATATCTGCCTGAAGCTCCTAAAGAGTCAGCGTGATCTACAATTCCGTCACGAACTACTGTAATGGTCTCAAAGCCCCGGTGTGGGTGCCCCGGAAATCCGGGAATGCTGCTTCCGTGGTACATGCGCCAACCGTCCTTTACAATAAAATCACTCCCGATGTTTCTTCCTTCCAATGAAGCATCAGGCTCCATGTACTCATTGCCTTTTGGATAAAAGTCCTCGTGATGCACACAAAATAAAAAAGGATCCGCTGTTTCCCATTGAAAGCCCAACGGCTTGATGCGTATAACTGGATGAGTATCTTCCATTTCTTTAGCTGTGTTTTCCTCATTTTTTGCTGCCAATCCCAAACCGGATGCTGCCAGCAGCGAAGTGGCAGCCCCAGCTTTTTTGAAGAAGGCACGTCTGCTGCTCTTTTTTTTCATTTGTTTCGATTTTACTTAAATACTTTTATGTTTATATTTATAATTTTAGGAAAGGAACTCATCAAAGTTAAGAATTATTGTGTTGGTTTAAAAAATGTGATTAGAACTTTGAAAAGCACTCCCAGTTAAGTTGATTGGTTGTGTAACAATGCTTTGTGAAAAAGCTATGTTGGCAAGCGGAAAGACATTGATAATCAGTATTTATACCGAAATTTGCACTATGCAAATGCTGCGTAAATAACTGCAAAAAGTTGCTAAAAACATGAATAACAAAAAAACACTTGTTTTGGGCGCCAGCCCTAATCCAGAAAGAGTTTCTAATGAAGCAGTATTGCGACTGAAGAGAAACGAAGTTCCGTTAGCGCTTGTCGGTATTCGCGAGGGCGAGATTGATGGCGAAAAAATTTTAACGGGAACACCAGCTATTGATGACGTGCATACAGTAACGCTTTACATTGGCGCTAAAAACCAGCCGCAGTATTATGATTACATTGTGGGATTAAAACCGAAAAGAATCATTTTTAACCCGGGCACGGAGAACCCTGAATTTTTTACCATAGCCTCTGAAAAAGGCATCGAAACGTTGAATGCCTGTACACTGGTGATGCTTGCGGTGGGTAACTATTAGGGAGAAATAACCCAAAACTCTACCGCGTATCCCTTATTTTCCATTCGATTGATTTCTTCGATTGTCCCTTCTTGTAACTGCGAAACCGATTTTGTCATTATTCTTCCTTTCTTCACTCCCTTTGAATAAAGATATTCGGTGATGCTTTTGGCACGGTTGTGCAAAAAATTGATATCGGCATTTTCAGGCCAGTTGCGGTGACGGTAAATCACACCTATTTTCAATGAAGGATATTTAGCCATTAAATCCGCGAGCGAATCGAGGTAGAACTCTGAAATTTTTTTGAGAAAAACACTGGCTTGTTCGAAGCGAACGTAGCTGCATTCGTATTTCTGCCCGATTTTAAAAACGGTATCCCGCAAGGTAAAAACACCGGTTTCCGACTCTTGTAGATGGGGTGGATATCGGACAATTTGCGCCTGAAGCGATAGTGATGAAACGAAAACAAACCAATATAGATATTTCATCTTTGTATTGCTTTTTCAATACTTTGGTTGATGATTTCACAGGCATATTCAATTTCATCTTCAGAAATAGTTAGCGGTGGGGCAATGCGCATCGCGCTGTCGCAAAAAAGGAACCAGTCAGTAATTACTCCACTTTCGATGCAATTATCAATCACTTTTTTTGTTAATTCAAAAGAATCGAATTGCAGAGCCATCATCAATCCTTTGCTACGAATTTTCTTTATTGCCGGGTGATTCAGCTTTTCGTGAAATAGTATTTCTTTTTGATTAACACTTTCGAATAGTTTTTCTTCCAAAATTACTTCTAACGATGCAATGGCTGCTGCACAGCAAACCGGATGACCTCCAAATGTAGTGATGTGTCCCAAAATTGGGTTTTCCTTCAGGACACCCATAATATTTTTTGAAGTAATAAAAGAGCCAATTGGCATGCCTCCTCCCATAGCCTTGGCCAGCAAAAGTATATCTGGTATGATGCCATATTGCTCAAAAGCAAACAAGCTTCCCGTTCGCCCGAAGCCCGTTTGGATTTCATCAAAAATGAGCAGCGTGGCCGTTGTATGGCATCGTTTTCGCAATTTTTTTAAATAATCATTTTTAGGAATTCGAACACCTGCTTCACCCTGAACCGGCTCAACTATTACACAGGCAGTTTTCTCGGTGATTTGCTCTAAATCGTTTTCATTGTTGAATTCGATGTGTCTGACATCTGGCAATAGTGGACGATAAGCGCTTTTAAATTCTTCACTACCCATTACAGATAACGCTCCGTGTGTACTGCCGTGATAGGCATTTTTCATGGAGATGATTTCTGTTCTTCCTGTGAATCTCTTGGCGAGTTTCAGTGCACCTTCTGTTGCCTCGCTGCCAGAATTGACTAAATAAAC
>NVWW01000067.1 GCA_002746335.1 Flavobacteriales bacterium
TAGTATCTGATGATGTTTGTGTACAATTCTGATCGGAGATAGTAAAAGTAACAGTCTTATCACCTGCACTGCTGTAAACCACACCAATAGCATCTTCCGAAGTAGAAGTAGCAGGGATTGCATCCTGTCCTAAACTCCAGAAATAAGACCAACTACCACCTGTGGTTCCCGTATTCATAAAGCTCACGGGGCTGCCTGCGCAGATAGAATCAGTAAATGAAAAAGTGGCAGTAGGCGTCAGATGTATGGTAATTGTTTGTGTGATGCTGTCGGAGCAAGTCCCGTTAGTAATCATCAGTTTCACCAGTTTTGTTCCATCGGTAGCATAGACCACTCCGGCAGGATTTTCTGAAGTTGAATTGGCCGGTGTTGCACCTGAACCGAAGTTCCAGCTGTAAGTCCAACTGCCACCTGTACTTCCTGTGTTAGTGAAGTCCACAGTGAGACCTGTGCATTCAGGAGCAGTAGAAGCAAAACTTGCACTTGGCGTTTGCAAAATGGTAATGGTATCAGATGATGTTTGTGTACAATTCTGATCGGAGATAGTAAAAGTAACTGTTTTATCACCCGCACTGCTGTAAATCACACCAATAGCATCTTCCGAAGTAGAAGTAGCGGGGATTGCATCCTGTCCTAAACTCCAGAAATAAGACCAGCTACCGCCTGAGGTTCCCGTATTCATAAAGCTYACGGGGCTKCCTGCGCAGATAGAATCAGYAAATGAAAAAGTGGCAGTAGGSGTCAGRTGWATGGTAATTGTTTGTGTGATGCTGTCGGAGCAAGTCCCGTYAGTAATCATCAGTTTYACCAGTTTTGTTCCATCGGTAGCATAGACYACCCCRGCAGGATTTTCTGAAGTTGAATTGGCCGGTGTTGCACCTGAACCRAAGTTCCAGCTGTAAGTCCAACTACCRCCTGTACTTCCTGTGTTRGTGAAGTCYACAKTGAGWCCTGTRCATTCAGGAGCAGTRGARGCAAAACTTGCACTTGGCGTTTGCAAAATGGTAATGGTATCAGAAGATGTTTGTGTACAATTCTGRTCGGAGATAGTAAAAGTAACTGTYTTATCACCCGCACTGCTGTAAACCACACCAATAGCATCTTCCGAAGTAGAAGTAGCKGGRATTGCATCCTGTCCTAAACTCCAGAAATAAGACCAGCTACCGCCTGAGGTTCCCGTATTCATAAAGCTCACGGGGCTWCCTGCGCAGATAGAATCAGCAAATGAAAAAGTGGCAGTAGGKGTSAGGTGWATGGTAATTGTTTGTGTGATGCTGTCGGAGCAAGTCCCGTYAGTAATCATCAGTTTYACCAGTTTTGTTCCATCGGTAGCATAGACCACCCCRGCAGGATTTTCTGAAGTTGAATTGGCMGGTGTTGCACCTGAACCAAAGTTCCAGCTGTAAGTCCAACTACCGCCTGTACTTCCTGTGTTAGTGAAGTCCACATTGAGTCCTGTACATTCAGGAGCAGTGGAGGCAAAATTTACCGTTGGCATCGCGTTGATAGTAAACATCGCTGTGTCTGTAGCAGAGCAAGTTCCGTTATTCACAGTTAGGGAAACGATTTTGGCTCCTGTCAAATACRTCACTCCCTGTGGATTTTGTGAAGTGGCCGTTGCCGGAGATGCCAGTGAACCRAAATCCCACGAGTATGTCCATCCRATRCCWGTTGTTCCGGTATAAGTGAAGTCTATTGGGGCGCCTTCGCATTGGGGYGCATTGTGGGTRAAAGAAGGAGCGGGTGTTTCGGTAATATTAATGGTTTGATAAGTCGTATCAACACAAGTTCCCAAGGTTGTAACCATCCGYACGGTTTTGATGCCACTTGTTGAATAAACAACACCTGTAGGATTTTCTGCAATGGAGGTTCCTGGCGAGGCACCTGAACCGAAGTTCCAGTCGTAAGTTCCGCTAGTGGTTCCGGTATTGCCAAAATCTATGCTGTCACCGGTGCAGGCAGGAGCGGTGGACGTGAAAGCAGCCGTTGGCATTGCATTGATGGTGAATACGGCAGTATCCGTTGCTGAGCAAGTTCCGTTGGTTACCGTTAATGATGCTGTTTTGGTTCCTGAGCCGAAATACAAAATTCCTTGCGGGCTTTGTAATGTTGAAGTAGAAGTCGGGAATGCTCCGGTTCCGAAATTCCAGTTGTAAGTCCATCCGATACCTGTAGTACCTGTATAGGTAAAATCAACTGCTGCACCTTCGCATTGCGGAGCGGTATGTGTGAAGTCGGGAGCAGGTGTTTCGGTGATGTTGATGGTTTGATAGGTCGTATCAACACATGTTCCAAGGGTGGCGACAAACCTTATCGTTTTTATTCCATCGGAAGAATAGACCACCCCTGCGGGGTTTTCTGCTGTTGATGTTGCAGGCGTAGCACCTGCTCCAAAGTTCCAGTCATAAGTTGCCAATGGAGGGCTGGTACCGGTATTGTTAAAATCAACACTGTCGTTCGTACAGGCAGGGGCAGTGGAAGTGAATATTGCTGTTGGCGAAGGATTAATAGTGAGTGTTTTGGCTGAGTCGGCTGAACAACTGCCATTGCTCACCGTTAAGGTCACTGTCTTGGTTCCGTCTCCGAAAAACAGAACGCCTGTGGGGTTTTGAGCAGAGGATGAGGACGGCAAAGCCAGACCGAAATCCCAGTTATACGTCCAGCCCGTTCCTGTAGTTCCTGAATAGGTAAAATCAACGGTTTCTCCTTCGCATTTAGGTGCGTTGTCTGTGAAATCAGGCACCGGAGTTTCATCAATAGTAAAAGTTTGCCAGCTTGTATCAACGCAAGAACCATTGGAAACCGCCAGCATCACTGCTTTAATTCCTGCAGTGGAATAGACAACACCGGTGTAGTTTTCGAGTGTTGATGTGGCTGGGGTTGCTCCCGCACCAAAATTCCAGCTATAGGTTATTCCTGTAGTTCCTGTATTGGCAAAATCAAGCGAGTCGCCCGTGCAGCCCGGAGCGGTGGTGGCAAAAGAAGATACTGGTTTGGTATTAATGGTAATTGAAGCAGTAGCGGTAGTGGCACATCCAAATTGATTGGTTACCGTATGGGTGATGAGTTTTGTTCCCGAAGCGGAATAATAAACCCCCAATGGATTTTCAACCAATGATGTTGAGGGTACGGCAAGTGCACCGAAATCCCACAAATGAGAAACTCCAACTCCGGATGTGCCGGTATTGGTGAAACTCAAGGTGTCTTCTGCGCATTTGGGAGCGGTGGTGGTAAAGGTGGCGGTAGGAACGGGGTTAATGGTAATAACATTGGTGACAATATCTGAACATCCGCCAGGACCTGTAATGGTCAGTTGTACTGTTTTTGCTCCGGAAGTGGTGTAAGTAACGCCTACGGGATTAGCGGCAGTGTCTTGCGCCAGGTTGGATACAGAGCCTGCGCCAAAATTCCAAACATATTGGTAACTTGTTTTAAATGGCTGCACACTGTAAAAATTCACCCCTTCTCCCACACAGGCAGGAGCGCTGGAAGTAAAATCAGCTGTAAAATCTATTACATAAAGGCAAAATGCACGCACCTGCTGCCCTTCAATATCGCAAAAGTCATCACGCACCGTAACAGTAAAGCAATAAGGTTGATCGCGCACATCTCCACCACCGGGAGTAAAATCAAAAGTACCTATAGGCCGGACCAGGGAAGGGCAACCGCCTGTATTAGTGAACGAGTTAAAGAACGGAACTGTTGCCGCTGTGGTAGTCATGGTTACGCATTGTGCGGCATCAGTATCAAAACTATTAGTAGTAAAAATGAAGGCGCATCCTTCAGCTATAGTATCGAAATAAATGTTCGTGCCGTTGATTCCATCCATGGTGGGCAAGGCATCGGGGCCCACCAATACACTTACCTGAATATCGCGTTCCACACTTCCAATCAAAACGCCACCACGGTATTCTTCAACAAGAATAGCCATCACGGTTACGTCAATGACAGTGGGGAGCATGCACACATCACCTGTTGAAGGGTCTATAGTAACGGGTGGAACGGAGATAAGAGGCTGGGTGGCGGAATAGGGGAATATGTATGTAACAGGGGTGGTAGCATTTTGCAACGGTGAAATTAGGGAATACGCCAGGGAATCACCATCGTTATCCACGGCTCCGTTGTTGAAGCAAAATGCTTCATTGACATAAATAAAGGCAGCGGGATCGTTGGCGAAAAAAGGAGCATTGTTGTAGGGGAAAATAGTGTTGTTGAGTGTGGAATATACATACATCGGACCACTTGGACCGGTGGTAATGGCACCATTTCTGGCATTGTATTCAGCACTAAAAACCCAATCAGTTTCTTTTGAAGGCAGTGTAATGGTAACTGTATAATCCCATCTATGGCGGCCTTCAGTGCCACCGCCGGTGCAGGTCGAAATGGCAGTTGGGCATAACGGGACTATTTCTCCCAGATTGATTCCAGGTGCAACGGTGTTAAAGCTAGCGCCTGCATTCGCAGAAGATGCATTGATGCTAGCGGTCGCAGTTGGGAGTGCACCTGCCAACCCAGCACAATCGCGATAGAAGGTGTAGGTAACATCATAGTCCAGTCCGTTATTGCCGGCATRYACATWMGTNGMTTNTGTCCNNGCCTGCAWKGTGAGTRGCTTTTGCTTCWGGTAGTCTTGCAAAAAATAAAAATGCTCCGCTTGCGAGGCAAAACAGACAAAGGCGTAAATTTTTCATGGTTGTATGATTAGGTTTTTTAGTTAATTCTAAAGGCAACATCCATTTTTTRATAGTTAATAGACGATGCAAAATTGAAAAGGGTTGGAAYAGYGGTAAAAAGAAAATGATATTTCATTTAAATGATTCAGAATGAATTAGGCTTCAAAATTATTTKAATAACAYTCAAAAATCAAAATAAAAYAACAAGAATTTATCAACAACTTTTATATGTGATKTTAAAGACGGATATTARAMGGGCAAGTTGCCTCATAATCCTTAATTCCCTAATTTCGCRCACCTTAATKTCCCAATGRAAAAATACGATATCATTATAATAGGAAGCGGSCTTGGTGGGCTGCAATGTGCCTACATMYTAAGTAAAGAAGGGTATAGTGTGTGTGTGCTCGAAAAGAACAAACAGATAGGTGGCAACTTACAAACCTTTGTGCGCGACCGTTGTATTTTCGATACGGGCGTGCATTACATTGGGGGYATGGAGGATGGCCAAAAYCTCAACCGCTACTTCAAATAYTTCGGGCTGATGGACAAGTTAAAGCTTCGGAAAATGGACGAAGATGGATTTGACATCGTAACTTTCGACAATGATTCAACTGAGTATAAATACGCTATGGGTTATGACAATTTCATCGAAAAGATGTGTGAAGTTTTTCCTGAAGAAAGGCAGACATTGGTGACTTATTGCAATAAAATCCAGGAAATATGCCAAAGTTTCCCGCTTTACAATCTCCGTGAAGGCGACTCTTATGCCATTAATACTGACTTACTCGAAATCAACGCAAAGGACTATATTGAATCGCTGTCATCCAACCTCACTTTCACCAATGTATTGGCCGGAACCAATCCGCTCTATGCTGGCATTCCAGACAAAACACCGCTTTACGTGCACGCACTGGTGATCAATACTTATATCGAAAGCTCGTGGCGTTGTGTAGATGGCGGCTCACAAATAGCAAAATATTTGGTGCGTGGCATCCGTGAAAACGGAGGCGAGATTTTAAAATACAAAGATGCCAGAAAGCTTGTGTTTGAAGGTGATGATTTAAAATATGTTGAAATGGCAGATGGCGAACGCATGCAGGCCGATTACTTCATTTCTAATGTCCATCCAGCTAAAACATTGCAAATGGTAGAGCAAGGAAGAGTGCGCAAAGCTTATCGTAATCGCATCACTGGTTTGGAAAACAGCATTTCAGTATTTAGTGTACACATCGTTTTCGAGGAAAAAGCTTTTCCTTATTTAAACTACAACTACTATCATTATAAAACGCAAGATGACGTTTGGAATTCGATTGACTATCATGAAAAAAACTGGCCTGACGGTTACATGCTTTCAACACCTGCACATTCAAAATCCGAAGAGTTTGCCGAAAGCATGACACTAATGGTTTATATGAAATACGATGAAGTAGAAAAATGGACGCGCACTTTCAACACCGTGGCGGAAGGAGACGACAGGGGAAAAGATTATGAACAATTCAAGCAGGAAAAATCGGAGCTTGTGATAAACGAAGTAGAAAAAAAATTTCCTGGCATTCGCAGCAAAATCAAATCTGTGTATTCGTCCACTCCCTTATCCTATCGTGATTACATCGGCACCGAAGACGGCTCGATGTATGGAGTGCTCACTGATTATAAAAATCCGCTCAAGTCTTTCATACACCCGCGTACCAAAATCAAAAACTTATTGCTTACAGGTCAAAATTTGAATATGCACGGTATTCTCGGTGTTACGGTGGGCTCGGTGGTTACCTGTTCTGAATTATTGGGAACGAGTTATTTAATGAATAAAATTAATGCGGCATAAGGCACTAAGTTTAAACATTTCATGACGCAATGTAAATTCAATCATCCTGGAATTCTACCCTTACGATGTCTTTTAAATGTAACCCGAGCAGGCCACTGGCTTCTCCCACATTGATAGCAATTTCAAGAAAATTGCTTGCACCGAAAAGCGCCAGCCGCTCACTTTCCACCACATCGTTGTATGACTTGCTGATTTTAGTGATGTCGTATCCGGGAAACCGGAAAGAAATGGTGAATGGCCTCCCTCTCCCAACTTCCTTAAACAGTGGCTCGCTGATGTTGGTCACCACATTGCCGTAATTGTCAACATAAATTACCGTGCCGCGAATAGTGTTGTTGTCAACCACGGCACGAAACATACTTTTTTCATTAATATCGCTTTTTGGATTGCCAATAACTTCCAACGTGCCGCCACGCGCAATATGGCAAGCTGCCTTTGCAAATACATCACGGATGGGGCGTGGGAAATTCGAATCATAAGTGATATTAAGTTCAACAATTTTGTCTGGGGTTTTATCGAAAATGAGGGAAAAAATGCCGTTATCAGCTCCAATGAAATACTGACCATCACACTGCACTGCGAGATGGGGAGAATCACTGGAAACATTGGGCAAAACACCGATGATGTGGATAGTTCCTTCTGGAAAATCCTTGTAGGCGTTGCGTAAAATGAAGGCCGCTTGCGCAATGTCGAATTTCGGCACTTCATGGGTAATATCAATGATTTTTGCTTCCGGGAACTGGCTGTAAATGGCGCCTTTAACGGAACTCACGTAAAAATCTTTCGTGCCGTGGTCTGTAATGAGTGTGATAATGGCCATTTACTGATTTCGGACTTTTTTGTGGACAGAAAATACTTATTTTTGCCAGCCAAAATTACAGATAAAATTTTCACAAAAAAGGCCACTTGCGCGAGCTTATATTCCAAATAGATGTACTTAACCCCGTTGAAATATTCGGGGTGAATAATTCTAAAATAAACCTCATAAAAAAGCACTTTCCTAAGCTTAAAATCATTGCTCGTGGAGATACAGTGAAGGCAGTGGGGGAAGAAAACGAGCTCACTGTTTTTGAGCAGAAGTTTAAATTGTTTATTGAGCATTTCAACCAATTCAATCTGTTAACAGAAAGTAATATTGATGAATTGATGGAAAGAAATGGCGGGACAACAATAAATGAGGTAAACGGCAATGGAGACATTCTTGTTCATGGCACCAATGGAGTTTTGGTAAAAGCGCGCACCGTCAACCAGCGAAAATTAGTGAAGAGTAGTGAGCAAAACGATATGGTTTTTGCCATTGGTCCCGCAGGAACAGGAAAGACCTACACAGCTGTAGCTTTGGCTGTGCGGGCAATCAAAAACAGGGAAGTCAAACGAATTATTTTAACGCGTCCTGCGGTTGAAGCAGGAGAAAATTTAGGATTTTTGCCTGGTGATTTGAAGGAAAAATTAGACCCCTATATACAGCCGCTTTACGATGCTTTGCGTGACATGATCCCTTTTGACAAGCTCAATACATTTCTTGAAAAAGGAATTATCCAAATTGCGCCTTTGGCTTTTATGCGCGGTCGCACGCTTGATAATGCTTATGTGATTTTAGATGAAGCCCAAAACGCGACCCAAAATCAATTGAAAATGTTTCTCACCCGAATGGGGAAGAACGCCAAGTTTATAATTACAGGGGATATTACGCAAGTAGACCTTCCGAAAAATCAACCTTCGGGTTTGTTGCAGGCAGAAAAACTGTTTAAAAAAATCAAAGGCATTGATTTTATTTTTCTTGATGAAAAAGACGTGGTTCGCCATAAATTAGTTAAACAAATTATTAAAGCTTATAATCCCACACAAAAATGAACACGATAACAGCAACCAATTTCAATTTTCCAAATCAAAAAAGCTATTACAAAGGGAAAGTACGTGAGGTTTATAATGTTGACGACAAGTACCTTGTTATGATTGTGAGCGACCGCATTTCAGCTTTTGACTGCGTTTTACCGAGGGGTATTCCTTACAAAGGGCAAGTGCTGAACCAGATTGCGGCTAAATTCATGGAGGCTACTTCTGATATTGTACCTAACTGGGTGATTGATGTGCCCGACCCCAATGTAACCATTGGTCATAATTGTGAGCCGTTCAAGGTGGAAATGGTGATTCGGGGCTACCTTTCGGGACATGCGTGGCGCGAATACCGCGATGGAAAACGCACCATTTGCGGAGTTCCGATGCCTGAGGATATGAAAGAAAATGATAAATTTCCCGAGCCCATCCTAACACCAACCACCAAGGCCGATGTGGGACATGATGAAGACATTCCCCGCGAGGAAATTTTGAAACAAGGGTTAGTAATAGAAGATGATTACCTGAAATTAGAGGACTATACTCGAAAATTATTCCAAAGAGGAACAGAAATAGCTGCTGAAAAAGGGTTGATTTTGGTGGATACTAAATACGAGTTTGGAAAAGATACCGAAGGCAATATTCGCCTTATTGACGAAATTCACACTCCTGATTCATCTCGGTATTTTTATGCCGATGGCTATGCGGAACGGCAAGACAGGGAAGAAAAACAAAAGCAACTCTCGAAAGAATTTGTGCGCGAATGGCTTATGGAGCAAGGGTTTCAAGGCAAGGAGGGACAGCAAATGCCCGGTATGCCCGATGAATTTGTGAATTTGGTTTCCGAGCGTTACATCGAGCTCTACGAAAAAGTAACCGGGGAAACCTTCGTTAAATCAAATGTTTCGGATGTACTAAAAAGAGTAGAGGAGAACGTCAACAACTTTCTGGTAGTAAAAGTATAAATCTGCAAGAGGCCGTCTCATAAGCAATTGCAAGCGAACCTCTCCATTATACTTTTCAAAACATTATCAATAAAAAAGAGACCGTCCTTTTGAGACGGCCTCCTCAAAACAGAAGTTTACTGGCTTTTCGATTACCTCGCAATCACCACTCTTTTGTAAATCATCATGTTATCAGCTTCGATGCCAATGAAATAAACGCCATCGGACAAGAATTGCAAATTGATGATTGTTGATTGTTGATTGATATTGGTTTGATAAACCATTTTACCCAGCATATTGTAGATAGTTGCTGCCGCATTTCTTAATTTTTCATTTTCAATTCTTAATTCTACAACTCCCTTGCTTGGGTTGGGGTAGATGCTAAACTTTTCTTGTGAAAATTCTTCAATTCCTGTCGGGTAAATGGTAATTGTATCACATGCAACATCAAAGCAGCCCAAACTGTCAGATGCAGTTAAGCACACAAGATATGCTCCTGCATTGGCGTAAGTATTCGATGGATTTTGCTGCGTAGATGTGTTGCCATCGCCAAAATCCCAGAACCAACTTGTGACGCCACCAGTTGAAGCATCGGTGAATGAATAACTGTTGCCATTATTTGAATAAGTGAATACTGCCGTGCAATTGCCAGCCTGAGATGGCGCAATGTAAACGTTGTCGCAGAAAGTGGCAGTGCAGTTGGCACCATCGGTAATTGTCAGGCACACATAATAAGTGCCCGGTGCAAATGAATGGATGGGGTTTTGCTGAGTGGACGTGCTTCCATCGCCAAAATCCCACATCCAAGTGGACGCATTTTGCRAAGACAAATCAAAGAAATTGATGACGTTGTTAGATGAAGAATCGGGATAGTAACCGAACGATGCCCAGCAGTTTCCTGTTGTAGTGCTGTCAATGTACACGGACATGCACATTGAATCGGTACATGTTTGAGTACTGTCTGTTACAGTGAGGCAAACATTGTAATAACCCGGGGCGTTGTAGGTGTGTGATGGGTTTTGCTGTGAAGAAATGTTCCCATCGCCAAAATCCCATAACCAGCTTATGATGTTGCAGCATGAGTAATCCATGAAATCAATTGTATTTTGATTCGAAGAATCTGGACTGTAACCGAAAGAGGCATAGCAGTTGCCCGTTTGATTTCCCACCAAAACATATTCGCAGTACGTATCAGAGCAGCCGCTGGCACTGTCAGAAATCGTTAAACACACATAGTAAGAACCGAAATWGGCATAAGTGTGTGAWGGGTTTTGCTGTGTGGAAGTMGTTCCATCACCAAAATCCCACAGCCAACTGYTCGGATTTCCCGAAGACATGTCRGTGAAATTCACTGTCATTATATTAGAAGAATCRGGCATGTAGAAAAASCCTGCMGTACAACTGCCTGTRCTRCCCGCCTGYAGRTAATCACAGAAAGTGCTGTTGCAATTTTGAGTGCTGTCATATACAGTGAGGCAAACGTTATAGTATCCTGCAATCTGGTAAGTGTGTGTTGGGTTGGTTTGGGTAGAAGTCGTTCCATCACCAAAATCCCATAAAACGCTGGTGTAATTTCCAGTTGAATTATTAGTRAAAGTTACAATCRTGYCGTTAATTGAATAAGAAAAATTAGCGGTGCAAACATTACTTGAGCCGCAAGCTCCGCTGGTCCAGGAAGTGATACCATAATAGTAATAKGCCTCGCATGAATTATTGTAGGTAATGCTATCGCAGCCACAAACGGGGTCGTAAATGGTAAGGCATCCCATGCTGGAGTCAATTACGCTTGGGTCGAGGCAGATGCCTGTGCCGCCACTTATCGTGATGGTATCGCAGTAGGTTGAGGTGCAGCCAAAATCATTTACCGTAAGGCAAACCATGTAAGTGCCTGCAATTGAATATTGCCAGATTGGATTTTGAAGATATGAAACTCCGCCATCTCCAAAATCCCACATCCATGAAGTGATATTTCCTGTTGAGCCATCGGTGAAAGATGCCGAAAAACCGCTGACAACTGAAGTGAATGCAGCTTGGCAATTAGTGCCGGTGCCACCACTTATCGTGATGGTATCGCAGTATGTTGAGGTGCAACCAGAATCACTTATCGTAAGGCAAACGAGGTACGAACCGTTATTGGCATATGTATTCGATGGGTTTTGCAATGTGGAAGTATTGCCATCGCCAAAATCCCATAGCCATGAAGTGATATTTCCTGTTGAGCCATCGGTGAAAGATGCCGAAAAGCCGCTGATAACTGAAGTGAATGCAGCTTGGCAATTAGTGCCGGTGCCACCACTTATCGTGATGGTATCGCAGTAAGTTGATGTACATATAGCAGAGTCACTTACCGTAAGGCAAACCATGTATGTACCTGCAATTGAATATTGCCAGGTTGGATTTTGAACAGTTGAAACTCCGCCATCGCCAAAATCCCACATCCATGAAGTGATATTTCCCGTTGAGCCATCGGTAAAAGATGTCGAAAAACCGTTGACAACTGAAGTGAATGCAGCTTGACAATTAGTGCCTGTGCCACTACTTATCGTGATGGTATCACAAGATGTGTTCGAACAAGTCAGCGAGTCATAAATCGTAAGGCAAACGATATACGAGCCGTTATTGGCATAGGTGTTGAATGGATTTTGCAGTGTGGAAGTATTGCCATCGCCAAAATCCCATAGCCATGAAGTGATATTTCCTGTTGAGCCATCGGTAAATGTTGCGGTGTTTCCGCTTACACTAGAGATGAAACTCGCTGTGCAGTTGCTGCCTGTGCCGCCTCCTGTAACCGTAATAGTATCACAAAAGGTACTCGAACAAGCCATCATGTCAGTAATCGTAAGGCACACCATGTAGCTTCCATTTGACGTGTAGGTGTACGAAGGGTTTTGCTGGGTAGAGGCGTTACCGTCTCCGAATTGCCAGCTCCACGATATGACAGCCCCGTTGCCTGTGGAGGCATCGGTAAATTGAACCGTAAGATTATTTGCTGAATACGAAAAACCTGCCTGACAATTCAATTGTGCAAATGAAATTGCTGAAATAGCAGAAAGGTAAAGAATAGCATAGATTTTTTTCATGGCGAATGAGATTTAGTATGTTATATGTGTTAGAAAGTACAATATTGCGACATCTGTCAATTTTATGCAAAATAATAGGGCTTACAAAAGGTTATCATAGTTTGGATAATCCTTTTAAAAGCTTGAATATTTGCTATTTCGAGTAAACTCTTCATCAAGGTGTCAAATGATTTTCATCTTCTGATGATTTATTAAAAGACCCCTGCAATTCTTCTTGTTTGGTTGCGGTGTTTGATGAAAAAACAATCATTGGCCCGCATCAACATGAATAACGTGGCATAAATAAGTCGGGAAATGTTGGAGATGGTTGCTTAGGATCAATGTCTTTTACCAAAAATAGCGCTGCCGATACGAACCATATCGCTGCCTGCTTCTATAGCGATGGGGTAATCGCTGCTCATGCCCATGGAAATAGTTTGAAGGTTTGAGTTTTGAGTTTTGAGTATTTTAAAAAAATCAGCAAGTGAATGAAATTCAGTATGTATTTGATTCTCATCATTTGTATTGGTTGCCATGCCCATTAATCCTACTATGTTAATGTTTTGTAGCTCTTTGAATTCTTCTGATTGAAAAATAGCTTCGGTTTCTTTAAAGGAAAATCCAAATTTAGTTGCTTCCTGTGCTATGTGGATTTGCAATAGGCAGTCAATAATACGATTGTTTTGCGTTGCTCTTTTGTTGATTTCCTTCAATAATTTCATGCTATCCACCCCGTGAATCAAATGTACAAATGGAGCAATGTGTTTCACTTTATTGGTCTGCAAATGCCCAATCATGTGCCAGCGGATGTCTTTAGGAAGTTGTTCGTATTTTTCAGAAAGTTCCTGCACTCGGTTTTCAGCGAAATCACGGTGGCCTGCGTTATACGCTTCGAGAATAATTTCAGATGACTTCGTTTTAGAAACAGCAACTAATTTTATGTTTTCCGGGATGGATAACCTTACTTTTTGGAGATTTTCTGCTACGTTCATTTTATAAAACACAAAACAATATTAAAATCTGATCTAATCTTTTCGCCTTTTAAACTTACCTTCCTTCCATGCCTTGATGAACTGTGCCCACGCAATGGGGTTCAGCAGGTTGTTTGGCGGGTACTGCCCTGCATAATACAGCCGGCTTTGGTACTGTTGCATTTGGTATTTGTAGTTTTCACTACCATCCATAGCTGTGACTTCCAGGCGTTCTTTTAATTCGGCACGAGCGAGGTTTTTTCGAGCCCTTTCGTAGTCGTCATCGGGGATTCTTAAATTGAGAAATGCCTCACGAAACTGCTCTTTGGTAGGCCATGGATAAATAACGGTTTCCTTCAGTAAAATAGTATCTTTTGTCATCATTTGAATCAGCGAATAGCGATTGGTGGTCAAACTGTCAGGAATAATAAATGCAGATTTTTTATAGCCGACACTTGAAAATTCAACGGTATCGCTAAGTTGTGCAACAAAAGAAAAGAATCCGTAAAAATCGCTCATGGTGCCTCTGCGTGTATTTTTGATAATAATATTAGCAAAAGGTACGGGGCTTAAACTGTCACCACTGATTACTACCCCTGAGAATTGGACGAGTTGGCGGCCGTTTTGTGCATACCCGATTTCCGAAAGCAGAAAAAGAAGGATAAACAAGCAAATTTTTACCAAAATATTCATCAGCACAAAAGTACGATTTGAGCGAATAACTTATTTTTGGATAAAATATTTGGAATGAGTTCAAAAAAATTCAAATCGAAAAAATCGTGGCGCGAAAAGGTCAATGAAATCGAAGGAAAAATCGTTGAAATTACTCCCGAATGGGAAAAACGCTACGGAAAAGGAAAACTACTAATTCCCAAAGCATTGAATATTGAACAACTGATCAATCGTACTGCCAAGGGAGATTTAATTACCCATGACCAAATACGAGATAATCTGGCGACAAAAGCCAATGTGCAGGCTACTTGTCCGTTGACTACGGGAATTTTCTTGCGAATTATTTCCGAAGCATCAGAAGAAGAGCGGCCTGTGAAAAAAGAGAAAGTCACCCCGTATTGGAGGGTGTTGAAAGGTGATGGATTGCTCAATTCAAAATTCCCTGGAGGGCTTGAAAATCAGGTAAAACTGCTCGAATCCGAAGAGCATAACATCGAATTTAACAAAACCGGTAGCAAAGCCAAAGCCGCTAATTTTGAAAATTATCTTGTAAAACTCTAAGTGATGAAACCAAAACTCATTTTTTTCATTTTACACTTTATACTTTATATTTTACATTTTCCTTTTCCCAAATCATCATTACCGATGCCGATATGCCCAGCGAAAATGATACTTTCCGGTTGAGCATTACTAACGCTATAGGAACGGTAGACCCCGAACAAACTGGGCCAAATCATATCTGGGATTTCTCATTTCTTATTCCTGTTTCTCAAAGAATTGATACGTTTCACAGTGTTTCATCAACGCCTTTTGCTTACCAGTTTTATTTTAACAATCTCATTTTATACCCCGACCATTATTCGAACTATGCCACACGAATTGACCCTCCTCCAACATTTGCTTCAGGAATACAGGTAGAAGATGCATATTATTTTTTCAAAAATTCATCTAATGAATATTCGCAAACGGGGTTTGGTGCTAAACTCAACAGCATCCCCATTTCGCAAAGATACAGCCCGGTGGATGTCATTTATGAGTTCCCGCTTAATTACGGCAATACCAGTATTTCAGATGCGGAGTTTGGTTTGTCGGTACCCAACTTGGGCTACTACGGGCAAAGTATTCACAGGGAAAACACTGTTGATGGCTGGGGCATGCTTACTACGCCTTTCGGAACCTTTCAAACATTGAGAGTGAAAACAGTGCTCAACATTGTGGACACCGTTTACCTCGATACGATCGGTACCGGTTCCAACATTCCCCGACCCACGCAAATCGAATACAAGTGGCTGGGCAACGGGCAGGGCGTACCGTTGTTGCAGATAAACGCAGATGAGTTATTGGGTGTGCCAGTTATCAATACGATTATGTACCGTGATAGTGTGCGCAATGATTTGATTCCTTCAATTTCAGTGGAGGAATCTATCATTTCGAGCTTGCAATTCACCGTTTTTCCTAATCCGAACAACGGGGTTTTTGAGTTGAAATTTGCGAATTCAGAGCTTAAAATTCTGAATTTTGAAATTAAAATTTACAATGTTTTGGGAGAAAGAATAAAACCTACATTTCAAACTATAAACTCAAAACTTGAAATTGATATTTCAAGCGAGCCAAAAGGAATTTATTTTGTGAAAGCAAAATACGGCAACGAGATTTTCGTCAAGCGATTGATTTTTTTGTGATGAAGGCTGGCAGTTTATTTTTATGAATAAATAGATGAAACAAGTTCAGTATATAGCGGTTGTTGTTTTCATTTTTACATTTAAAATTTCTTTATGCCAAAATGTTTTAGACGCCCCTTTTATTATGGAGCGTTATATCGTTTACTGGCCAGAACCTGACGCTTTCTTTGCCTACCAATTAGAAGGCAAATCCCGTAACGATTACATGCGGGCAAACTATCCCTATCTCCAGTCATTTTTGTACAATGAAGACGAATACTGGAGGATAAGGGTGTGGAGAACCATTGATTTGAGAAAGGAACGAAACAAGCCGTTGAGCAGGGCTTTGAGTGACGAAACTTGGGAAAAGAAAGAGTCAAAGTGGCATATTTTTTCTGAAGAAGATTCTGTAAAAATGATAGTCAATGATGAAGATATTAAATATGAGTTTCTGGTTGGGTTCCCTTTCAGAATTTCACATCTTTTAGGGAGGAATATTGAAGAAATGAAAAAGAATAAATACAATTATGAAGGGTCGCTATACAACAATAATAAAAGCGAAATCCAAAATTTAGTAGAAGAGGGATTTCTGAAAATAGGTAATGGAATTTTGGAACTAACTGAAAAGAAATATGTTCCCAACAAGATTGTTTTTGAAAAATTTGTTGATAGAACATTAGATGCGATTGTACTGGATAACACAGTTACGGCCTATGAAGATGATAGTTTTATGCAGGAAATGACAACAAATGAAGTCGTTAGCAAGCTATCAAATGACACAATCTGGATAAGCCGAGACAGCATTATTAAAATCAGGATTAAAGAGGATTGGTTCTACAACAAAAAACAAAATGAATTTCAATCGAAAATCATTGGGATAGGGCTTGTTGCAATTGTTAATTCAAAAGAAGTTGAATTGTTCTGGATCTATTATCCTGAATTGCAGTATTCGATTGCAGATTACTGCACATTTATGGGTGATAAGATTATCAATTATGATGCTTATTTAAACAATCATTATTACGAACACAATATAGACAGTACCGCCTATCTTGGTCTTTACTCTAATTATATACGCAATCATGACTCGTATTTTTTAACGGAATTTGATGCGCTGATAGATGTGCAATTATTGAGTGAAGAAGTTAATTCTGGCAATTACGCAAATTATTCAAAAGGCAATTCGAAAATTAAAGGTAAACTGTTAAGCGGACAGAAAAACGGACTTTGGAACTGGTTTTATGAAAACGGAAACATAAAATGTGAGATAATATTTGAAAACAATGCACCCAATGGGCAATACAAAAGCTACTATGAAAATGGTGAAAAGAAAGAAGTTGGGTTTTTTAGAAATGGATTAAGAACAGGAAATTTCAAGTATTGGTACGAAAACGGAAAACTTAAAGCTGGGCGAAATTACAAGGACGGCTACTTAGATGGAGTTCAGAAAATTTGGTGGGATAACGGCAACCAATATGCTCAATATTCTTTCGAAGACAAAATCATAAACGGAATTTTAAAAAGATGGAACAGAAATGGAAGTTTGATGGAAAAAGGTGAGATGAAAAACGGTTTGGTTTACGGAAAGTGGAACTACAATATTATCATAAACGATAAGTATTGTGAAATGCTTAAAAAAAATGATTTATACGCTTTCGATAAGCAAACCGCCTCAACTGCTTATGACGATTGTATTTTACAGTTTAGTGTTGAATATATTCATTCGTATGAGAAAGATTGCCCACCGTTACCTGATCCCATCTGCATTACACATAAACTTTTAGGGAAAAGGGAGTAGAGGAGATTTTTACAGTTTCTTATTTCACACCAACCACCTGCACCACTACCTTTCGGTTTCTCGGTCCTGTGTCAAAATCAACAAAGATGATTTGTTGCCAGGTGCCTAGCAGCAGTTGGCCGTCTTTAAACGGTACGGCAAACGAACTGCCGACTAAAGAAGCGCGTACATGAGCGGCACCGTTGTCATCGCCCCAAGTGTTGTGGTGGGCATAATGGCTGCGGTAGGGAGCAATTTTTTCAAAAAATTCAGGAAGGTCAGTTTTTACCAATCCGGGTTCGTATTCCACAACGGTTATTGCGCCCGTAGAGCCAATGGCAAATATGGTAGCATTTCCTTCGGTAAAGCCATGTTTGTTCACAATGGCTTGCACTTCGGTAGTTACATCTATAATGTCGGTGTAGCCTTTAGTAGAAAATTGGATGGTTTCGGTGGTTATTTCCATTAACGCGTAAAATTTGCTTGCCAACTATGCGTGTTTCCCCTTTTATCTGTAACAACCAGTTTGAATCTATGCTTGCCTTTTTTCATCAGTTCATCGTCAAAAAAGTAAGTGAGTTTGTCTGCCTTGTAATCATATTCCATCAAAATCCATTTGCCGTCAATCGTTCCGCGATAGGACGCAATTCCTGCAAGATTGTCAGTGATTTTCATTATAATTTTCTCTTTTTCAGCCATATTTCGGTTGGGCAAAATATTAATCGGAGTAATTTTTGGAAGGATGGTGTCCACCATCACTGTATATGAGCCAAAACTGCGTGTTTTCACGGTGATGAAGCCGGTAGAATTATCTTCTGCTTCCCAAGTGCCACCTTCTGCAAAAAGTTGGTTGTCTTTTGTGAGCGATACAATCAGCGCTTTTTCCTTTACACCATTTTTCAATCCACCTGTTTTAATGGAAACAGTCATGTATGAATGCAACGGTTCGTACAAGTTGTGAATGTTATGCAGAGGGGCAATGGCACCTTTTAGCGTGTCACCGAGCGAATATTCGAACTTCAAATCATGGTATAAAATATTGGCCGGCATGCCAACGATGATGTCGTTTGTTTTGAAAGAATTGTACTCATCGTGTTTTAAAAGCGTGAATTGTGTTGTGTCTTTCTCAATGGAAATTTCTGGCGATGCTTGAACATTAAACTTTAGTGTTGAGGTATTTTCACTTACATCTTTTACAAGATAATTTATTTGATGAATTAAAGTGTCATTAAAATAATATAATCCATTGTTTTTCAAATCATTATATATATTTAACCTATTATTAGGTTGAATATAACAGCGCTGTAATTCTAAGCCGTTTTTGTGCCAATTGTGATAATCCACATGGCTGTTGATGTAGCGTGTTTCGTGAAAACCGATTTTTTCCATTTCATGCGAATAAATCTGTTGGCTATCAACAAGCAGCTTGATGAAATAAACCCCGCAGCGGTTGTTCGATCCGCTGAAATAATCATCTGCGTAGAGACCAAAACCAATCTTTCCGTAAACGGAAATCGGAGACTTTGCGGCCAGCGAATAATTTCCCTTGCCCCCCGAAACTTTGTAAATTTTCGGTTTGTTTTTTCCATTCACATGACTCGAATCGTCCAGAGGGTAAATTCCGAGGGCTTTAATTTTTGGTCTGATATTGTCCTTAATTTTAAATCCAAAAAGCAAAGGATTGACAGGCACTTCGCTTTTTGTTTTTCGGACTTCAAAATGCAAATGAGGGCCGCCCGAGCCACCTGAATTTCCGGAAATGGCAATGATTTCACCTTTTTTCAAAAGCAGTGTTTTCCTTCCTGGAAATAATTCCATTGTGTAAGATTCCTTTTTGTACTGATGCTTGTGGACATATTTTTCAATGTCATCATTGAATTTTTGCAGATGGGCGTAAACAGTAGTGTAACCATTGGGGTGTGTTACATACAGGCATTTCCCGTAGCCGCCATGTGAAATTTTAATGCGCGAAACGTAGCCGTCAGCCGTGCAGTAGATTTTTTTGCCTTCTACACCTTCGGTTTTGATGTCCAGCCCTGCGTGGAAATGATTATTGCGGATTTCACCGAAATTTCCGGCTAAAAACAGTGGAATATCCAATGGCGAGCGAAAATATTCTTGCGGATATTTAATRGTATCCTGCGAAAAAAGAAAAAAAGGCCAGCAAAGGGCAATCAATAAAGCCGTTTTTATGTTTAGCTGCAATTTAACAGAAATTTTAAGTGTACAAAAATAGACTTTACAACATGCTTGAAATAAGCATTATTCACAAAATTTCCACAATAAATAGTGCAAAAATTTGCTTAATGTCGCAATCAAAGTTAAATTTGCCAAACTTCTTTCTTTCAAAAAGTTACGATGGCAGATGTTTTGGTAAGTGTTCAGGGGTTAAACGCAAAGGTTGACCAACTGATTGCCCTGCATCAAAAATCGGCAGAAGAGAAAAGTAGAATATCTGAAGAAACCCAAAAATTAAATCAACTAAATCAACAGTTAAACAACCAAATAAAGCTAAAAGAAGAGCAAATAAATCAGTTAAACGAACAATTAAAAGTACTAAAACTGGCCAAGTCGCTTTCGGGCGGTGATGGCAACGAAAACACCAGAGAATTAAAGTTGAAAATCAATGAGATTGTGCGGGAAGTGGACAAGTGCATTGCAATGCTGAACGAGTGATTTCAACTTTCGCTTATAACAAATCAATGGCTGAATTATCCATAAAAGTAACAATTGCCGGCAGAACTTATCCGCTCACCGTGAAGCATGAAGAAGAAGAAAAAGTGCGGAAAGCAGCTAAATTGATTGATAAAAACATCAGTGATTTGGAAGACAATTATGCTGTGCGTGACAAACAGGATTTGCTGGCCATGGCAGCTCTTGAGTACGCTAATCAGGTGATGGAAGGGAAAATCCACACCACCGATGATGACGAAGTAGTACAGCAATTGGATGAATTAGAGGCGAAAGTTGACAGTTATCTTGAACAAGTTAAAGGCTAAATATCATAGATTAATAGTGCTTTCCAATAGGTAAGTAGCATTTAACGCAATAGACATTGAACACACCCCGCATCCCGGTTATCCGGGATTGCGGGTTTTTTATTCACTAAAAACAACAAAATGGATGTAATAAGCATAGTTATCGGTGTAGTGGCAGGATTGCTGCTCGGTGGATTATTGGCAGCAACGTTGCTCAAAAAATCCATTCAGCACAAAAGTGCCAACCTACTTAAAGATGCCGAAGTCGATGCCGAAGTGATTAAAAAGGAAAAAATCCTTCAGGCAAAAGAAAAATTCCTTCAATTGAAGGAAGAGCACGAAAAGGTCATTAACGAGCGGGAGAAGAAAATAGTTGAAGTCGAAAATCGTGCGAGGCAGAATGAGCAGAGTATTTCCAAAAAAATGGAAGACTTTGGCAGAAAGGAAAAAGAAACAGAAACCATTAAAGAAAACCTTTCGCGGCAACTTGTTATTTTAAATACAAAACAAGAAGAACTTGAAAAGGCTCATAAACAGCATGTAGAGCAACTCGAAAAAGTATCTGGATTATCAAAAGATGGTGCAAAAACCCAATTGATGGAAGCGCTGAAAGATGAAGCGAGAACGGATGCGATGGCGTATATTAAGGAAATTCAGGACGAAGCCAAACTTACTGCCAAACAAGAAGCCAAAAAAGTAGTGATTCAAACTATCCAACGTATAGCCACTGAACACGCCATTGAGAATTCAGTTTCGATTTTCAACATTCAGGGTGATGATATGAAAGGGCGAATCATTGGTCGTGAAGGGCGTAACATACGCGCACTGGAATCGGCAACTGGCGTTGAAATCATTGTGGATGATACGCCTGAAGCCATCGTGCTTTCCTGCTTTGATCCTGTTCGGAGGGAAATAGCACGGCTCGCTTTGCACCAGTTGGTTACGGATGGCCGGATTCATCCGGCGAGAATCGAAGAAATTGTAGCTAAAACTTCCAAAAACATTGAGGATGAAATCGTTGAAGTGGGCAAGCGTACCTGCATTGATTTGGGCATTCATGGGCTTCACCCGGAGTTAACGCGAATGGTAGGTAGAATGAAATACCGTTCCTCCTACGGGCAAAACTTGCTGAAACATTCCCGGGAGACAGCCAACTTATGCGCTACAATGGCAGCAGAACTCGGATTGAATGTGAAGGTGGCTAAGCGCGCAGGGCTGCTGCACGATATTGGCAAAGTGCCGGATGATGAGCCAGAACTGCCGCATGCTATACTTGGAATGAAGCTCGCTGAAAAATACGGTGAAAAGCCAGAAGTGTGTAATGCCATTGGAGCACACCACGATGAAATCGATATGACAACTTTGATCTCGCCTATTGTGCAGGTTTGTGATGCTGTTTCGGGTGCAAGGCCAGGCGCTAGGAGGGAAATTGCTGAACAATACATCAAGCGACTGAAGGATTTGGAAAGCCTTGCGATGAGCTACGAAGGTGTATTGAAAGCGTTTGCGATACAAGCAGGTCGTGAACTGCGTGTGATGGTAGAAAGCGAAAAGGTAGATGACAAGAAATCGGAAGAACTTTCATTTCAAATTTCAAATAAAATTCAGAATGAAATGACCTATCCGGGGCAGGTAAAGGTCACTGTTATCAGGGAAACCAGAGCAATTTCATTTGCAAAATAAAATGGGGAAGAGGACAATCGAAAGCAGTAAAGTGCTTGTTACAGGCGGTGCAGGATTTATCGGCTCTAATCTTTGCGAACGCCTGCTCGAACAAAACAATCAAGTTGTTTGCCTCGATAATTTTATTACAGGAAAAAAAGAGAATGTTGAGGAGTTTTTAAATCATCACAATTTCAAATTAATTGAGGGTGATATTCGGAATCTGGACGATTGCAAAAGGGCCGTGCAGAATGTTGAACACGTATTGCATCAAGCGGCTCTTGGTTCGATTCCCCGCTCCATTGATGACCCATTGACTACTAATAGCATTAACATTACAGGTTTTTTGAATATGCTTCAGGCCACTAAAGAGGCAGGGATAAAACGTTTTGTTTATGCGGCAAGCTCATCAACTTATGGCGATTCAATCGAATTACCAAAAGTAGAGGAGAGAATCGGTAAGCCGCTTTCGCCCTATGCTGTGAGTAAGTATGTAAATGAACTTTACGCTAAAGTTTTTTCTGATTTATACGGAATTGAAACCATTGGACTGCGCTATTTCAATGTTTTTGGAAGAAGGCAAGATCCGGAAGGTGCTTATGCGGCCGCCATACCTAAATTTATAAAAGCGTTTATTGCTGGCAAATCTCCTGTAATTTATGGTGACGGTACGCAAACCCGAGATT
>NVWW01000068.1 GCA_002746335.1 Flavobacteriales bacterium
AAATAAAATTGACTTTTATGAATCTTTCGACAAATCAAAAGTACTGATTATGTATAGAAGGGTTCCTGACCAAAAACGTGATAAAAAAAACCATGACAAAATAGGTCTGATGGTTTACGATAACAACTTGGAACCAATCTGGAACAGAGAAGTAAAAATGCCTTATACCGAAGCTGAAATGGATAACCTTGGCTACACTGTAGATTCAAAAGGAAATGTATACATCCTGGCATTGGTAAAAACCAATGAAGAGCCATATCTGGAACTTTTAAAATATTCTCCTGACATAGATAATCCAATCAAGATTAAAGTAGGAGGCGAAGGAAAGTCATTTTCACACGGAATTCAATTACAAGAAGGCAAAAACGGGCAAATTTACTGTGCCGGATTTTACGGAAGAAAAAAACATTCGGACGGTGTTTATGTCTCTGTGCTTGATACTCGGGGTAATGTAAAAAATGAAAAATTTCATGAAATTCCTATTGAAATTATCAACCAATACATCAAGGAAGGCAAGCAGGAAAAAAATGAAAAAAAAGAAGAAAAAGGAAAAGAAGTTGGCGTATACGAACTCGGCCTTGACCAAATACTGATAGACGGTAATGGAGGATTAACACTGATTGGGGAAGTTTTCTATACTAAGACGCGCACTAGTTACGGCTCAGGAGGTGTGGGTGGAATGGGAGGTGCAAAAACAAGCATCGAATATTTTTACAAAGAAATGTTTCTGACAAAAATAAGCCCTGAAGGTGAACTGGAATGGATGAAAAAATTAATCAAAAATCAGTATAAGCGCGAAGGCGGCACTTTTGGCATGTCGCCTGTATTTGCTAGAATTCGTGCTAATTATTTCTCAAAAATACAAATCAGTAAAGATTTATCATACAAGTATTTGAGAACCGAAACCGACCACTACCTCCTGTTTTTAGATAATATTAAAAACTTAAACTTGCCTGAAAATAAAAAACCTGCAAAACACCTGTCCGGAGCGGGCGGATATCTCACTGCCTACAAAGTAAACGATGAAACCGGAGCAGTGAGCAAAGCATCTCTTTTTGATACCAGAAATGTAAACGGCATGCCTGTATATCAGTTTGAGATAAACAGGATTAGCAAGACAAAAGATGACGAAATAATTGTAGAATTCTACAAAAAGAAAAAACAAGACATTTTTCTGAGAGTGAACATCAATCGATAAGACTCTCAATATAGTTATGTTGTTTCAGCCGAGGCATTTGTCTCGGCTTTTTTTATGATTTGTTTTTTGTCAAATACATGCCCGCAAAAAATAGTTCATAGATTCAGGAAAGTATTCTTGTAGTTACTTAAAAACATTACTTTAGTGTCAAATTGCTGATGCTCAACTAATAACTAAGAATTACAGCCATGAAAAAAAATATTTTGTTACTTCTTATCACCTTCTCATTCGCAGTTTACTGCGATGCGCAGGTTGCTAAATCGAATGATGTCATAGTGACTTGGGGCGATAATATTAAAGGAACTGAAAATTCACGGATATGTAATCTTTATGTCAACAGTAAAGGAAACTTAATTTCGTTGAGAGCATGGAAATCAAAATTTACTGTTCTACAATACGGGCACTCAAATTTAGCGGTAGCAAAAACTGCTTCATTTGACTTTAAACCCCTTGAGAAAAAGACAGGTCACAACATCTACTCTGATGATTGTGTTTTCTTCAACGACAAAGTTTGTGTTTTTATAATGGAAAAGGACAGCGAAAAAGAGAAATTCTATTTCAAAGTTGCAACCATAGATACCAAAACAATGCTGGTAAGAGATGTGGTACAAATCAGCGAAATGAAGTTTTTAGGAAACAATAGTTTGGAAAAATTGATTATCAGTGTTTCACCCGACCAATCAAAATTGGCAATAGCACATTTTCAGAAGGGAAAAAATAAAGATGACCTTAATCTTCTGATCAAAACGTTTGATAGAAATTTCAGGGAACTTATGAGCAGACAGCTTGATGATGTAGGGAGCCACTTTATATATGGAGACAGAGCAGTTCGTTATCTCGGAGGCCAGGTAAACCAGTTTACACTTACTAACTACTGGTACAAATGGGGTAACTCCTATATAGATGGAGCTGGTGATTTCTCATATGCTGGAAAGGCCTCAGTGAATAAGATTTCGTTAAAAAAAATTGAAAAAACAAGCGAGATGTTGCTTGTAGACAATACGGGGAAAGTCTTTTTTCCAGTGTTGACTGAAACAGAAGGTGATTTAAAAAGAAGGAACGGAGAAGTTCTACAGAATAAAAGATTTTTTAATTCATTTGATTTTCATATGTTTTCACCTGATCAGGAAAATTATGAGGTAAAAAAGGTAAAACTTTCTGATAAAGTAATTGACCTTCAGGATTACAAGTTTCAGCTTGCAAAAAACGGAGATATTATTGGTGGCGGTTTTTTCTGCAACGAACTTACAAAAGGAATAAACGGCACGTGGTTTTTAAGGATAGATGCCAATTCATTAGAAATCAAGCAGAATACTGCTGATGTATATGATTTAAAATTTATCACTCAGTTTTTATCGGAAAGCAAACAGCAAAAAGTAATGAAGAGATACAACAACAAAAAACACGTTACCCTTTCATCTCGATTTACCGTAGATGATTTTATTGAAACCGATGACGGAGAAGTAAGGATGGTCGCAGAAATCTATAATATAAAAACAAAAACCGGTTCTACCCGCGCTGCAACTACCGAATACATTTATGGCGATATACTTGTGATGAATCATGATGGCAGGGGAGATGTAACCTGGAAGACAACCATTCGAAAGCTTCATAAATCAGTGAATGATTTCGGATATTGGAATTCCTATGGCGTGATTGCCGCTGACGATAAACTCTACTTCATGTACACAGACAATGAGGATAATTTTACCGAAACAAAACCGGATAAAGTACATAACTCAAACGGCAAAAAAGGAACGTTTGTATACGTAACTGTTGACACGCATGGAAAACAGAAAAAAGAACGGCTATATGTAATTAAAGATGTGGCAACATTCACCTTGCCTCATTTCGCTGCCATAAAAGAGTCTGACCTGTACTTATATGCGGAAAAAGGGAATGTTTATAATGTAGTAAAGTTTTCTTGTGAGTAATATATAAAACACGGAATAGTAATGGCCGAGGCATTTGTCTCGGCTTTTTTATGGAATGATTTTTGCTGCTGTGTAACGTGTAATTAAGTATTAAATTCGCAACTCAAAATTAAAAATCCATGAAGCGATACTTTTTTCTTTTTACTTTCTACTTTTTACTTTCTTCCCTTCCCCCTGTGGGAGGAGCAGGAGGGGGGCTCTATTCCCAATCCTTGCGCGATGTTTTCTACTCATCCGAAGCCGAAATATGGTGGCTTGGCATTGATTTTTCGAACGCAAAAATGATAGGTGACTTTTCGCAATTTGACGGTTCGGGTAAAGTTACTCCGGTTCAAATGCGCGATGAATATTTTCAATCCTGGAATAACCTCATCATGCGTGAAAACGAAAAGTACAACCTCAAGCGTGCGTTCCGCAAGCGCTATATGCCATTTGATTTGGAGATGATAGAAAAAAGAAACGCCAACTGCAATGTGGATGACATGTATATAAAAAAAACATACGTTATGGAAAGAGGCAAGTTGGACGAAATTGTAAGTCAGTATGATTTTGGTGATAAGCAAGGAACAGGGCTCATTTTTATCTTGGAATCATTTGATAAATACAATAAAGTCGGATTTCTTTACGTAACATTTGTTGACATGTCATCCAAAAAGATATTGATGGCGGAAAGAGTGAGTGGTGAACCGATGGGCTTTGGGCTTCGAAATTACTGGGCGGGTTCAATTTACCACGCCATTCTTGATATTCAGGATGAAAAATTTAGACAATGGAAGGCAAAGTACGCCTCCAATTAATTGCTTAGGGAAATACCCTCTTCAATTTTAATGACATCTGAAAGGGCCTTGATAGCCCTTTCGTGTTTTACAACAAAAGGGTTGGTTTCATCCCACACGTAACCGGCCAGTACTGAGCATATTTGGCGCTTCAATTTTGGATTTTCATTTCGAGCGAAAAAAATGTCCTGCAAGCTGCCATCATACCATGCTTTTACATAAGATCGGAAAACATTTATTCCATGCATAATGTATTTAGCGTATTGCTTCTCCCAATCCACTGCTTCGCCTTTAATTTGCTGGCTCGCCAGTTTAGCAGCGGTCAATCCTGATTCAGTGGCAAAGCAAACACCTGATGAAAAAACCGGGTCGAGAAATTCCGCGCTGTTTCCTGTAAGTGCAAAACCATCGCCATAAAGTTTTTTCGTGCCAATCGAATAACCTTTAATTTCTCGTGGTTCTATAAGGTATTCCACATCGCGAAATCGCTCGTTAAAATGCGGGTCTTCCTCGATTATTTTCCGAAGACGTTCTTCCGGTGTACCGCTAAAATCTTCAAAAAAATACGGTTCGCCAACCACGCCAAGTGAAGTAATACCATTAGAAAAGGGAATCACCCAAATCCATACATCCTGGCGGTGAACTACGAATGTGATTTGTGACCCTTTAATTCCTTCCGGGCGATTGGTGTCTTTACAATGAGTGAAAATGGAATGCTTAGCAGATAAATCAGAAGTTTCATCCAAATTCAATAAACGGGGGAGTACCCTCCCGTAGCCACTCGAATCAATAATGAATTTTGCTTCGATTTCTCGTTTGTTTCCCGCATTATCTTCAACAGTTGTTATGGAATCACTTCCATTAAACTTCACGTCAACCACACCTGTTTCGTAATGGATAGGCACACCCATTTTTTCCACTTCATCTGCCATCACTTTATCAAAATCAGCTCGTGGGATTTGCCACGTCCATGTCCAGCCATCATAATACTGCTTGGAAAAGTCGAACAAGCATTCCTGCCCATCTCGAAGGAATTTGGCACCGAACTTCTTCTCGAAGCCCTGTGAACTTAGTGCATCGAGAAATCCCGCTTCTTCAAAATGCTCCATGCTTCGTGGCAACAGGCTTTCGCCAATGACAAACCGAGGGAATTTCTGTTTTTCAACAACCTGCACCTTCAAACCGTTTTGATGAACGATTGAAGCCGCTACTGTTCCCGAAGGGCCTGCCCCAATAACCAATACATCTGTTTTTTCTCGACTCATCTTCAAGGTTCAAAAAGAGAATGGCAAATTTAATGGAAAAGTTGGGTTGCTTTCCAAAAGACAATTTCTTTTTTAACAGTTACAATTTACATGTAATCAGGTTGGAAATCAATACCTGAATACGATAATTACATTGTAAATTGTATCTTTGCATCTTTTATTTTCTATCGGCTTAATGGTAAAAATCGGAAAAAAATCACTTTCTCTTGCTGACTTCGACAGCGTGCTTTTTGGCGGCAGTAAAATTGAAGTTGATGCCGAAGGAAAAAAACGCATAAAAGAAAGCTTCGACTTTCTTGAATCGTTTTCAAGTGACAAGATGATTTATGGCATCAACACGGGCTTTGGCCCTATGGCGCCCTGCATCATCAGTGAGTACGATCAGCACGACCTACAGTATAATTTGATTCGCAGCCATTGCTCCGGTAGCGGAAGCCCAATCTCCGATGTGTGTGTAAAGGCGATGATGCTTGCACGACTGAATACGCTTGCTCAAGGAAATTCCGGCATTCATCCCGAAGTCACTGAATTGCTCACTGAATTTATCAACAAAGGCATTAATCCTGTAATTTATGAGCACGGAGGAGTAGGGGCAAGTGGTGACTTGGTACAATTGGCACATTTGGCACTTTCACTTATTGGCGAAGGCGAAGTTTCTTATAAGGGCGAAATTATCCCAACAAAAAAAGCACTTGAAGAAAATAACTTAACCCCCATTTCCATTCATTTTCGTGAAGGACTTGGCCTTATGAATGGCACCTCAACCATGACCGGTATCGGAATCACAAATCTCATTCATTCCAAAAATCTATTCGATTGGTCTGTAGTTGCTTCTTCTTTCATGAATGAAATTGTTGAAGCATACGATGACCATTTTTCCGAAGAATTAAATCGAGTAAAACACCATAAGGGTCAAAATATTGTTGCACAAGTGCAGAGAGCCATTCTTCATGATAGTTCTTTAACGCGAAAAAGAGACAAGCATTTGTACGACCAAAAAGTGGAAGCCGGCATTCTCAAAGACAAAGTGCAGGAATACTACTCGATTCGTTGCGTACCTCAGATACTGGGACCTGTTTTTGATACACTTGAGACTTCCCAAAAAATTCTTGAAGATGAAGTGAATTCGGCTAATGACAACCCTATTATTGACGTGGAAAACCAAAATGTATTCCATGGCGGAAATTTTCACGGAGATTATGTTGCATTGGAAATGGACAAGCTCAAAATTGCCATCACCAAACTTTCGATGCTTTCAGAGAGGCAGTTGAATTATCTTTTGAACCATCGTTTAAATAGAAAACTTCCGCCATTTATCAACTTAGGTCAAATCGGTTTAAATTTCGGGATGCAGGGCTTACAATTCACGGCAACTTCTACTGTTGCAGAAAACCAAACATTAGCCAACCCCGTGAGCATTCACAGTATTTCTTGCAACAACGATAATCAAGATATTGTAAGCATGGGGGCCAACGCAGCGTTGATGGCTAAAAAAGTGATTGACAATTCATTTGAAGTACAGGCCATTGAAATGATGGCCATTGTGCAAGCAGTGGATTACTTGCAGTTTCCCGATAAGCTGTCTTCTTTCACTCGAAAAATCTACGATGACATTCGGCAAATTGTACCCAAATTTAAAAATGACACCCCAAAATACAATGACATCAGAAAAGTAAAAAACCACCTTTTGAATAATAAATTGAATTTGCAGCAACTTATTCCTTCGAATGGACAGGAAGAGCAAGTACAGAATTAAAGATAAACAGATGAAATACGCATTGGTAACAGGTGGCTCACGGGGAATAGGCAGGGCAATATGTGTGAAATTGGCTGAAATGGGTTACAACGTATTGATTAATTATCAATCAAACGAAAATGCAGCTAATGAAACGCTTGCTTTGGTAAAAGAAAAAGGTATAGATGGGGAAACCATGAAATTCGATGTTTCGAAGCAAGATGAGGTTGAGAAGGCACTCAATAATTGGTATGAAAATCACACAGAAGATATAATTGAAGTGCTGGTAAATAACGCGGGTATCGCCCGTGATGGGCTTTTCGCAATAATGAAAAATGAGGATTGGCACGATGTGCTCAACACCAGCTTGCACGGATTCTTTTATACAACTCGTTTTTTGGCACAAAAAATGCTGCGCAAACGCTATGGAAGAATTATCAATATTGTATCTTTATCGGGTTTGAAAGGGCAGGCGGGGCAAGTTAATTACTCAGCAGCAAAGGCGGCTGTGATTGGTGCTACTAAAGCGTTAGGACAGGAAATAGCCAAACGAAATATCACTGTAAATGCTGTTGCCCCCGGCTTTATCAAAACCGACATGACTGCCGAACTGCCCGAAGACGAATTGAAAAAACTAGTGCCCATGCAACGCTTTGGCGAAGTTGAAGAAGTCTCCGAAATTGTTGGTTTTCTCGCATCGGAAAAGGCGTCTTATATCACAGGAGAGGTGATTTCGGTGAATGGAGGAATTTACACATAAAAGATGAACAGAGTCGTTATCACAGGAATGGGGATTTACGGTTGTCTCGGTAAAAATATTGAGGAAGCTAAAGAATCACTTTTTCATGGCAGATCGGGCATTGGTATAGACCCGGAGCGTAGAGAAATCGGGTTTCGTTCTATACTGACAGGCATCGTGGATCGTCCACAATTAAAAGGCGTGTTGCATAGGCGGTTGCGTATAGGTATGGCTGAAGAATGCGAATATGCGTATATGGCAACAGTTGAAGCACTCAATATGGCCAAAATTGATGATGATTTTCTCGATAAAAACGAAGTGGGGATTTTATATGGAAATGATAGTTCTGCCAAAGCCGTAGTGAACGCTATTGACACCGTTCGTGAGAAAAAAGACACAACGCTCATCGGTTCGGGTTCCATTTTCCAATCCATGAACTCCACCATTACAATGAACCTTTCAACCATCTTTAAGATAAAAGGCATCAATTTTACAGTGAGTGGAGCTTGTGCCAGCGGCTCGCACGCCATTGGCATGGGCTATTTCCTGATAAGGCATGGCCTGCAAAAACACATCATTTGCGGTGGTGCGCAGGAAATCAATTCCTATGCCATGGGTAGTTTTGATGGGTTGAGTGCCTTTTCGATCCGTGAAGGCGACCCGGCAGCAGCATCACGCCCATTTGATAAAGACAGAGACGGCCTGATACCAAGCGGTGGTGGGGCAACCGTTATTCTGGAAAGTTATGAAGAAGCTGTAAAAAGAGGCGCCCTGATTTTGGGCGAAGTTATTGGTTATGGTTTTTCTTCCAACGGAGCTCACATTTCGCAGCCTAGTGTGGAAGGACCCATGCGTTCATTAGAAATGTCGCTACAGGATGCAAACATCAAAGCTGATGAAGTGGACTACATTAATGCACACGCTACCTCAACCCCTGTTGGCGACATGAACGAAGCCAAAGCCATCAACGAAGTTTTTGGTAGCTGCAAGCCGATAGTGAGCTCAACCAAGTCGATGACGGGCCATGAATGCTGGATGGCAGGGGCTAGCGAAGTGGCTTACTGCCTGCTGATGATGGACAACGATTTTATCGCTCCGAACATCAATTTTGAAAATCCCGATGAGAATTCCGCTAAGCTGAACATTACCGATAAAACATTAAATAAAAAAATTGATGTATTTTTGTCAAATTCTTTTGGGTTTGGGGGAACAAATTCATCCCTTATTATCAAAAAATTTCAAAATAATTAACGATGAGCAACGAAGAAATCATTCAGAAAATCAATGAGTTTCTCGTAGAAGAATTTGAAGTTGAAAAAGAAGTTATTTCGGTTGAGGCCAACCTTCGTGAAACACTCGACCTTGATTCACTCGATTATGTTGATTTGGTTGTGGTGATTGAGGAGAATTTTGGATTCAAAGTAACTGCAGAGGATTTCACGAACATCAGCACTTTCCAGGATTTTTACAACTACGTAATTCAGCGCGTAGAAAAAGAAAAGGAACTCGTTCAGTAACGAACGCTAATAACACCCTAAATGCCATCTTGGAGCGGACAATCCCGGGGAAACGTTCTCGGTTATAAAATTTTTGTCTTTTTTCTGAGGCATATTGGACTTTCTGCTGCGTATTTTCTACTGCGGTTTGTCGCATTATACTTCTGCTTCTTTTCAGGAAAAGCAGGACACCATATCCACAGTTATTTCCGCCAAATGCGTGGGTACGGTTATTGGAAATCACTGATAAAAGTTTATCAAAATTATTACATTTTCGGCCAAACGTTAATTGACAAAGTGGCTATTTTAAGCGGTTTCAAAACCAATTTCACCTATGATTTTGATGGAGAAGAGAACCTTGTGGAAATATTAAAACAAGGAAAAGGCGGCATTTTGATTAGTGCCCACATTGGCAATTTTGAAATTTCAGGAAACTTTTTGCAACGACTCAATTCTCGACTGCATTTGGTGACAACCGATGCGGAGCATGCTCACATTCGAAACTATTTGAATAGTGTGATGATTCACAACAAAACCGATTTCATCATTGTAAAAGAAGATTTATCACACATTTTCCATATCAACAAAGCACTGAAAAACAATGAAATGATAGTATTTACCGGAGACCGGTTTATGGGAACAACAAAAAAAATAAAAGGCAAATTACTGGGCAAAGATGCTTGGTTTCCGGCCGGTCCGTTCAAACTTGCCTGTAGGCACAAAATACCCACCATTTTTGTTTTTGTAATGAAAGAAACCAACAACCATTATCATTTTTACGGAAGAATGGCAAGCACCAAAGATGGACCAGAAAAACTGTTGGAACAATATACCACAATAATTGAATCCATGCTGGAAAAATATCCAGAACAGTGGTTTAATTATTATGATTTTTGGGCAGAAAAATGAAGATTCTCGTAATTTATTATTCCCAAACGGGACAGTTGACACAAATTGTCAAGTCGGTACTAACTCCGCTCGAAGAAAACCTGGATATTTCCGTTCATTATGAAGAAATCAAACTGAAAAAACCGTTCCCCTTTCCTTGGACTGCCGTTGATTTTTTTGATGCCATGCCGGAATCGGTGATGGAAATTCCCAGCGAATTGGAACCTTTCAAATTCAACACCGCAGAAAACTACGACTTAATTGTGCTTGGCTATCAGCCTTGGTATTTGTCGCCTTCTATTCCGATGAGTTCTTTTTTGCAATCCCCAGCGGCAAAAGTGCTCGAAGGAAAACCGGTCATCACCATTCTCGGCTGCCGTAACATGTGGCTGATGGCACAGGAAAAAATGAAAAAACGACTTGTAGCGGCAGGAGGGAAGTTAGTTGGAAATATCACTTTGGTGGACAAGTCATCTAATTTGAAAAGTGTTTTTACCATTCTTCGCTGGTTACTGAAAGGGGAGAAGGGTAGTGCAGGCGTTTCGGAAGAAGATATACGTGGGGCAAGAACGTTTGGTGAAATCATCCTACAAAAATTAAAGGCAGGAGATTTTAATTTGCTTCAAAGAGAGTTAAATGAAAAAGGAGCTGTAAAGATAAAACCCAACTTACTGGTGCTCGAAAAGCGTGGAAACAAGGCGTTTAATGTATGGGCAAAATTTATTGCCGCAAAAGGCGAGGCAGGAAGTACGAAACGAAAATTCAGAGTAAAATTACTACTTGTGTGCCTGCCAACCGCTCTCTTCCTCCTTTCTCCAGTGACAGCCCTATTCAGCTATCTTACCTTATTAGTGAAAAGAAGAATGCTTGAAAAAGAGATGAAATACTTTTCATTTAATACTTTAGCAGAAAAGCAATAAGTCATTAATTATCAGGTGACTGTTTGCTTTTTTCTTCTGTTTCCTCTTTTTTGCTGCTGTCCTTTTTGGTGGGCTTTTTCGACTTGGTAATTTTGATATTTATTTCTTCTTTTTTCTTGTCAAAACCCACGTTGATGACATCGCCTCGCTCGAGCTTTGATTTGATGATTTCTTCGGCCAGCGGGTCTTCGAGGTATTTCTGTATGGCGCGCTTGAGCGGCCGTGCACCATACTGCTCGTCATAACCCTTGTTGGCTATAAATTCTTTGGCGTCTTTTGAAAGTTCTATTTCATAATCCAGTTCTTGGATGCGACTGTAAAGATGGTCAAGTTCAATGTCGATAATTTTGAAAATATGCTCTTTTTTAAGTGAATCGAAAATCACCACATCATCAATGCGGTTGAGAAATTCGGGAGCAAAGGCTTTTTTTAGAGCTTTTTCAATAACGCCTTTGGCGTATTCATCAGATGCATCTTGCTTGGCGGAAGTGGAATACCCAACGCCTTGTCCAAAGTCCTTCAATTGCCGCGAGCCGATGTTTGAAGTCATGATGATAATCGTGTTCTTGAAGTCGATTTTTCTACCGAGAGAGTCGGTCATAATTCCGTCATCAAGCGCTTGCAACAACAAGTTAAATACATCCGGATGGGCTTTTTCGATCTCATCCAAAAGCACTACGGAGTAGGGTTTGCGTCTTACTTTTTCAGTGAGCTGTCCTCCTTCTTCATAACCAACGTAACCTGGAGGTGCGCCAATGAGACGCGATACAGCAAATTTTTCCATGTACTCACTCATGTCAATGCGGATGAGTGCATCGTCTTTATCGAACAAGTAACGTGCAAGTTCTTTGGCGAGATGGGTTTTTCCAACTCCTGTAGGGCCGAGGAAAACAAACGAGCCAATAGGTTTGTTGGGATCTTTCAACCCTGCCCGGTTTCTGCGGATAGCTCTCACTACTTTTATCACCGCGGCACCTTGCCCGATAACGGTGCTGCCCATGTCTTCTTCCATATTCACCAACCGCTCGCTTTCATTTTGAGCAATGCGTTGTGTTGGCACACCGGTCATCATGGCCACCACTTCAGCTACATTGTCTTCAGTAACTGTTTCGCGGTGTGTTTTGGTTTCTTCTTCCCATTTACGTTTTTCAACTTCTAATTCCTCAATCAATTGCCGCTCTGAATCGCGCAAGCGGGCTGCTTCTTCGTATTTCTGGCTGCGTACTACCTTATTTTTCTCTTCTTTTATATCCTCTATTTTCTTTTCGATTTCGATGACATTTTTCGGCACTTTGATGTTGGTGATATGCACTCGGGAACCCGACTCATCAAGTGCGTCAATGGCTTTGTCGGGAAGGTGGCGATCACTGATGTAGCGGTTGGTGAGGTGCACACAGGCCTTGATGGCCTCTTCGGTGTACATCACATTGTGATGATCTTCGTAGCGGTCTTTGACGTTGTTGAGGATTTCAACGGTTTCGTCAGGAGAGGTGGGTTCAATCAACACTTTCTGGAAACGCCTTTCCAACGCACCATCTTTTTCGATATACTGACGGTATTCATCAAGCGTAGTAGCTCCAATGCATTGCAACTCGCCTCTTGCCAAAGCAGGTTTGAACATGTTGGAAGCGTCAAGGGAGCCCGATGCTCCACCAGCTCCGATAATGGTGTGTATTTCATCAATAAAAAGAATGACATCGGGTGATTTTTCCAATTCGTTCATCACCGCCTTCATACGTTCTTCAAATTGGCCCCGGTATTTGGTGCCTGCTACAAGTGATGCCAGGTCAAGCGTAACAATCCGCTTACCAAACAACACACGGGAAACCTTCCGTTGTACAATTCTCAATGCCAATCCTTCTGCAATGGCTGATTTTCCAACACCCGGTTCACCAATGAGGATGGGATTATTTTTCTTTCTTCGACTTAAGATTTGCGAAACACGCTCGATCTCTTTCTCGCGTCCTACTATTGGGTCGAGCTTGTCTTCTTCAGCCATCTTGGTGACATCTCTCCCAAAGTTATCAAGGACAGGTGTTTTTGACTTGCTATCACCGGGGCTTCTTTTGCCTCCGCCGGTAAACCGTTCGCCTTCCGGCTCGTCATCATCATCATCTGCAGTACTGCCTGGGAACTCTGAACGCAAGCTCGGCCCTCCCGACATAATAGCCTCTAATTCGTCTTTCACAAAACCATAATCCACATCCATGCGCCTTAATGTTCGTGTTGCCACGTTGTTTTCATCTTTCAAAATTGATAACAGCAAATGCTCAGTACCAATCACATTGCTTTTGAATAACTTCGCTTCGAGATACGTAATTTTGAGCGTTTTTTCTGCTTGTTTTACCAACGGAATATTAGCCGAGTTGGTGATTACTTTTTGCACATTGCCTTTTGTAGAGTATTCTATTTGCTTTCGCAGTTCAACAAGGTCAACATTAAGCGCTTTAAGTATTTTTACGGCTACACCTTCGCCTTCGCGAATAATGCCGAGTACAAAATGCTCGTTTCCGATTTTATCATGACCGAGCCGCAGCGCTTCTTCGCGACTGAAACTGATCACATCCTTTACTCTTGGTGAAAAATTGGCGTCCATGCCTGTATTAACGATTAAATTATAAAAAGGTTCTTGCAAAAAATCGGCTGCAAATTACGCATAAATTCACTTGCGCCAAAGGTAATATCATGTCACAGTATAAACCCTGACAAAAAGCTGCTTTTTATCAACAAAAATTTGTTGGAAAAACGGTGCTTTTTTCGTATTTTTACACCCTTAAAATGGGTACTTTCGAACCCATTCAAACAGGTGCTTTTTTTAAAAAAATTAAATCATTGAATTATGGCAATAGAAGGTGAAAAGATTATCAAGATTAACATAGAAGAAGAAATGAAATCAGCCTACATTGATTATTCAATGTCGGTGATTGTTTCAAGAGCGTTGCCCGATGTAAGAGATGGATTAAAGCCAGTTCACAGAAGGGTGCTGTACGGCATGTTAGATTTAGGCTTGCTGTCAAACCGCTCGTATAAAAAGTCGGCAAGAATAGTGGGAGAGGTGCTCGGAAAATACCATCCGCATGGGGACACATCAGTTTATGACTCTATGGTACGTATGGCGCAAGAGTGGTCATTGCGTTACCCGCTCGTTGACGGGCAAGGGAACTTCGGTTCTGTGGATGGCGACAGCCCCGCAGCTATGCGGTATACCGAAGCCCGCCTCAAAAAGATTGCCGAGGAATTGCTCGCAGACATCGACAAGGAGACCGTTGATTTTAACTTAAACTTTGACGACACACTACAAGAACCATCCGTATTGCCTGCCAAATTCCCGAACTTATTGGTAAATGGAGCAAGCGGAATTGCCGTAGGCATGGCTACTAACATGCCACCCCATAATTTAACCGAAGTGATTAACGCCACCATTGCGCACATTAATGACAATGAAATTGATGTAGCCGGGCTAATGCAATATGTGAAAGCTCCCGATTTTCCCACAGGTGGAACTATTTACGGTTATGAAGGCGTGAAAAAAGCGTTTGAAGAGGGAAGGGGCAGAATTATGATGCGAGCTAAAACCAATGTTGAAGAAATGGGCAACAACAGGGAGCGCATTATAGCCACCGAAATTCCTTTCTTGGTCAATAAAGCAGATCTCATCAGCAAAACGGCTGATTTAATTAACGCCAAAAAGATAGATGGTATTTCTGACATCCGCGATGAGTCGGACAGGGAGGGCATGCGCATTGTTTACGAATTGAAACGAGACGCTATACCGAATGTGGTGCTGAACAATCTCTACAAATACACGCAATTACAGAGCAGTTTCAGCGTGAATAATATAGGGTTGGTGAAAGGCAAACCAGTTGCACTCAACCTCAAAGACCTTATCAAATATTTTGTTGACCACAGGCATGAAGTTGTTATTCGCAGAACGCAGTATGAATTAAAAAAAGCTGAAGAAAGAGCGCATATTCTTGAAGGACTGCTCATCGCATTAGATAATCTTGATGAAGTCATTTCATTAATACGTGCATCGCGCACACCAGAAGATGCCAGAAACGGTTTAATGGAGAAGTTTGAGCTTTCCGAAATACAGGCCAAAGCCATACTCGAAATGCGCTTGCAGAAATTAACCGGACTGGAGCGTGATAAAATAAAAGAAGAGCACAAAGAGCTGATGGAACTCATCGAGCGATTAAGAGCCATATTGGCAGACGAATCGCTGCGTATGGAAATCATCAAAGATGAATTGCTCGAAATCAAAGACAAATACGGTGACGAACGCAGAACAAACATCGTATATTCCGCTGAAGACTTCCGAATTGAAGATATGATCCCAGACGAGGATGTAGTAGTGACCATTTCACACATGGGCTACATTAAAAGAACACAGCTTGCAGAATACAGGAGGCAGCACAGGGGAGGCGTTGGGTCGCGTGGCAGTACCACGAGGGATGAGGACTTCCTTGAGCACTTGTTCATTGCATCAACCCACAATTACCTGTTAATCTTTACCAAAAACGGAAAATGTTACTGGATGCGCGTGTTCGAAGTGCCCGAAGGCACAAAACAGGCCAAGGGAAGAGCCATCCAAAACCTAATCAACATTGAACCGGATGACAAAGTGTTGGCATACATCAATGTAAAAGACTTGAAAGACGAAGAATACCTAAGAAGCAACTACATTGTGATGTGTACCAAAAATGGTGTAATTAAAAAAACAACATTAGAGGCATATTCCCGGCCACGGCAAAACGGCATTATTGCCATTAAAATAAAGGATAAAGATGCATTGCTGGAAGCAAAACTTACCACCGGTGAAAACGAAATCTTGCTCGCTGTTAAATCGGGTAGGGCTATTCGCTTTAATGAAAGCACAGTGCGATCGATGGGCAGGAATGCATCCGGAGTAAGAGGCATCAGATTAGCCAGCCCAAAAGATGAGGTTATCGGCATGATTTGCATTGAAAACCCGGAAGAGGAAACTGTTTTGGTCGTGGCCGAAAAAGGCTTCGGAAAAAGAAGCTTTCTCAATGACCCCGAAGATGGAGAAGCCGTTTACCGAATCACCAACAGAGGAGGCAAAGGGGTAAAAACCATCAATGTTACCGACAAAACAGGCAATCTCATCGCCATCAAAAACGTAAATGACTCTGATGATTTGATGATTATCAATAAATCGGGAATCACCATCCGAATGGCTGTTGCTGACATGCGCATTATGGGCAGGGCTACGCAAGGTGTGAAGCTCATCAACCTGAAAGACAACGATGCAATAGCAGCAGTTGCTAAAGTGGAAGTGACAAACGGTGAAGGAGAACTGGAAGAAGAATATGGAGAAGAACAAATAACAGCAGAAGGCGAAGAGTCACTATCTACTGAAGCAAGCAGCCAATCTGCAGAAGGCGAAGAGTCACCATCTACTGAAGCAAGTAGCAAACCTGCAGAAGGCGAAGAGTCACCATCTACTGAAGCAAGCAGTCAGCCTGAAGAAGATGACGAGAAGACAGACGAGCAGGACGACAATATCGAAGAATAATTACATTTGTATCTTCTAAATCAATAAAAAACCAGTGAAAATGAAACGATTACTTTCGGCAATTTCTCTTTGTTTTATAGTAGTTTCTGTATGGTCACAACCGGCTAAAGTTGTGAGCGCCTACAATTACCTCAGAAACGGTGATTTGGACAAGGCACAAGAGTCTATCGAGCCGGCAACACTCCATGTCAAAACCATGAACAATGCAAAAACATGGTTTTACAGAGGTAAAATCTACTATGCTATTGGAGTTTCGAAAGAGGAAAAAAACAAAGCGCTACATCCCGATCCATTGGGAGAGTCATATACTTCATTGATGAAGGCCTTTGAATTTGATGCAAAAAAGATTGACATTAACGAACTGAATCAGATGCTTGGCGCGTTAATACCTTCTTTATTTCAGCAGGGAGTGCAAAAATACAATGAAAAGGATTTTGGCAAAGCACTGGCAAAATTCGAAAACTGCATTGCTATAGGCGAAAAGCTGGGCATGGTGGATACGCTATCCATCTATAATGCAGCATTGGCAGCAGATAGGGGAAATGAAAATGACAAAGCCATCCAGTATTTTAACAAGTGCATTGAAGTCAATTACGGGGGAGCAAAGGTTTATTCAAATGTGGCTGATGTGTATAAAAAGCAAGGCAAAGAGCAAGAGGCCATGGACTTTATAAAAAAAGGAAGGGAAAAATATCCTAACAACCAGGATTTGATTACCGCTGAAATCAATTTCTTCCTGAAAAATGAAAATTATGAGGAGGCGCTCGGCAACTTGGATGTGGCCATTCAAAACGACCCGGAAAACGCGACATATTACTTTGCGCGGGGCACCATTTTAGATCAAAATGGCGAATTTGACCGTGCCGAAGCCGATTACCTGAAGGCTATTGAAAAAGATGCTGATTTCTTTGATGCATTATACAATTTAGGTGCGCTGTATTTCAACAAGGGGGCAGAAGTATGGAACCAAGCCAACGATTTACCGCTGAAAGAAGCAAAAAAAGCAACTGAAATGCGCACTGAAGCAGAGGACTTGTTCAACAACGCGCTGCCACACCTCGAAAAAGGCCACCGATTAAGCCCCAGCGATAAAAGCACCATGATCTCTCTCAAGAGCATCTATGCGCGCACCGGGCAAACCGAGAAGTACAACGAAATCAATGACAAGCTGAATAATTGATTAAGAGGGGAGAACGTCTTCTTTCCTTTGGTTTGTGTCTCAAACGCTTTCTTCTTATAATTCCTCTCAATACTCAGATAGAAAGATTTTAGGAGAAATAAAACAAAATGAGGACGGTTAAGCTACATGAGGTTTTAGATGTTAATGATAAGCTCTGTAAGCGATGTATTGACATAAAGCAACAATATAAATCTTTATCTAAGCCGGATAAAAGGAAGTTAAAATTCTTTGATAAAAAGGGTATAGAATATTCAGACCAAAATGTCGTATTAAATGATGAGTTGATGCGTTTAAAATATATGACATCTAAAATTATCAAAGATTCAAGTGTTTCAGATTATCCAACTGAAAAAATAGATTTTGCCATCAGTTATTACTGGAATAAATCAGAGACAAGGGCATATATTAGAGATAAGAGAATAAAAACTACCGTAGTAGTTGTTCCAATTGCTGCACTTTTTCTTGCAGGGTATCAAATCTTTTTTTGCGAGAGTAGTCCAAATGAACCTGATAACAAAATATCCAAATCAGAATCAGGAGAGTTAAGTAGGGGAGTGCCAATAATTGAATTAATTGATTCTCTACAAATTGATTCCACAGTTTCCTTACCATAGAGCGGCAAGTATTTCATCTATTTAACATAATATTACCATTATCGGATCAATTTGATTGTGATTGAAGCGATGACAGTGTGAAAGCAAATTGTTCGATAACGCTTATTATGTTCATATAGCTTTGCAAGTGTAGATTTGGCTTTATGTGTTTTGCCCTGTGCGACAAATCCTAACGGGCGGGGACGATTCTTTTATTTAAAGTTGAGAGCATATACGGCAAATAGGATTATTCAAAGATGATTTGTTTTCCAAATTATCAATAATCCGTCAAGCGTAGCGGATTTACCGTATGTGCACTCAACGTTCTGTAAATAAATTTGGTAAAAGAATTTTGACAAAGAATTTATTTACAGATTAAATAAAAGAGTAGGCTTACATAAGCCAAAAGAGAAGGATGTTGACCAATACAGCTAAATGCCATAAATTAATCCTTATCCTAAATGAGGAAGTGATAATCTCCATGATAGGTAATGATTAGTTTCAGTCAATCTGTCTTTGATGCCTGATTGACTTATGGCAACGTGAACCCTCTGTTTTCGCAGGGGGTTTTCTTTTTTAGCTATGATGCCCAAAAAAGAGAAGAGGCAACGAAACTACAAAAGTAAATAAAAAGACTGTTTATTGAGTGCGAGAGAGCTTAGTGCGCTATTTAACATAATATTAATTATAGGACAAACCCTAAGCAATTGGTGTAATACGCAGTATTTTACATAATACCAGATATCAGGCTTTAGTTTGATATCGGATCGGTATTATGTAAAGCCAATTGCGTTCCCTGAAAATCTAATTGGTGTAATACGTAGTATTTTACATAATACCAGATATCAGGCTTTAGTTTGATATCGGATCGGTATTATGTAAAGCCAATTGCGTTCCCTAAGAATCTTACGCAGCAATTGGTGTAATACGCAGTATTTTGCATAATACCAGATATCAGGCTTTAGTTTGATATCTGATCGGTATGATGTAAAACCAATTGCGTTCCCTGAGAATCTAATACGCTGTACAATTATCCAGATAAAATCTTTTACGCGATTCTCAGCGAGTTGAATTTTAACTTATGCTGGAGTATATTATATAGATCACTTGAAAATATGCGATTCTCGTGGACTTTAGATTTAAGATATCGCCCCGCTCTCAGTTGTTACACAACTAACGCCAAAGCTCAGAACGATGACTCTTTGATGGATTCACACATTCACCCAGCCGCCCGCCCGTATTTTCTTCGGGCCAATGCACTTTTCTATTTAACATAATATAAAGCAACAGATGGCCCAATCCTTACTGCATGCACAGATTGTGATGCTCAAGCATTGTAATGCGCTTTAGAGGGTCCAGTCAAGCACAAAACTGAGGCCTTAGTTATATAGTTTGCCGTAGGGTTCGATCATTTGGTTCAACAAGAACACTTCTATAACTCCACCTCCCACTGTGGTACGAAAGCTTGGTCGGAAGTAGACAAATAGGTTAACTGATGAGTTTTATAGCTCTTGTGCCCATTCAGTCGTGCACCATTCTTTTCTACTTCCCAAACGTGCAAGATTTCATTACCAGTTGCAGGGTACCGTAAAGAGTATGGCTCAACCAAGCGCTCTGCACCGTTGTAGAAAACGCGCACAAGGAATCTATTTCGAGCTGCTCTTCTAATTTGATCCATGGCTGATGGAGGAACTGCAGCTGAAATACCGGGAAACATTTGCCTCTCGGCCTGCACTCCGCCTTGAGCAGCTTCAGGCATAATACCCGGTTGTGGCTCGGCAACCTCTGGTTGCAACCACCAGGCAATAGAATTTTGCAAATCAGTTATGTATGATTCTACTGGAGGCAGGTTATTTATCTGGTGAGCAAGTTGATCACCCCAGTTAGCACTCAGTATCTCCATATCAATTGCACCTATAACGTATTCAACCGATGGTGCTGGAAGTCCTTTGAATTCAAACTTCGCATTTGCTAATTCAACTGTGCGCTGGGAACTGATCTCTGACCGAAAGTTCCTGCTGATATTTACCACATCATAAACATCTCGGGCTCTTCCGTTGCGTTCCACCAAAGCCCGGGTCTTTTCTGCAAGTATTTCGTTTATTGAGTAGCACAGCACCTGGGGAGCCGGTTCAAGAGCATCTGTATAATTATGATGCAGATTTCGCAATGTGGGATCATCTGCTAACAACTCATCCTGGGTCAAGTCAAACTTAACTCGCTGTAAAGATTTCTTCTGAAGTTGCATTGGGCCTTCAAAGGGAATCTTTACTTGATAGGATGTGTTGCCCCTTGGGTTCTTGTACTCCTCAATTTTCCATTCTGCTCTTGGGAAGGTAAGCCCCGAATTGGCTTCTATCTCCGCTACGGCCTCCTCTAAATACTTTTGGATGGATGCAACATCAATTTCCTGATCAGCAGGAATTGTAAAATCCAAATCCTCCGAAAAACGGTAAGTTTCGAAGTAGCATTTCTTCAAACACGTTCCGCCTTTGAAAACCCATGTAGAAAGTTGTGGATGAACTGAAATAGCCCTTAGCAACCAACCCAATGCGTAGTCCTTATGAACTGTGGTTGGCAGCAACTCATAATTCTGCGCCAATTGAAGTATCTCGGCTTTTGGTATCATGGAATTATAGTGGCAGGTTTATTCGAAGGTTCCACCTGCTTGATATTTTCCCCTTTGAGGGGCTGTTTGGGTCAAGGTTTGAAACTCCTGCCGAGAGGTGACTTCTACAGTTTTCTAACCATTCCTGCGACACAGGCGCGCTGAATCGTTCAGCAAGAAAACCAAGACGTTTCATAACCGTCCCTCTTTTGTAGCGCATAGCATATTCAAGTAATTGTTCGGAATCGTACATTTCGGAATTCCAGTATGCGCGTACTACATCAATTGTATGTCGCCCACCACCACCAAAGTCGGGCAAATCCAGTATATCAATAATCAACCTACTTGGATCGGCTATTTCAACTTTGTTGCTTCCAAACCATAGTGCTTTGGTTCCAAAAAAGAGTTCTTTTTTCAGCACGCGAACCCGAAACTTAATGCCACCCATATTTTGTACTGTTTTTCGCTGTGGCTTTTGAGTAACAAGCGCCACGCTATTGAATATTTGTTCGGTTAGGTCCCAATGTTCCGCTGCCGACCATCCGGAAATATATGCAGGTTCAAAAATTCTCACCGCAAGAGGCCAAACTTCCTCAATCGCTGGATTTGGGGTTAATGAGGACAAGGGGACGATTGAGTAAACACCCTGTTTCACTCTTTGAAGCCAACCTTTTTGAGCAAGTCGGCTAAGAATTTGATTAGCAGTTACTCGAGAGCAAGTGTGAATTTCCATTACATCATTTGCCCCAACTGTAGTCTTTTCATTTGCAGAGAACAAACTAATTAGTGTCCGCTCTTTCCTACTTAAGCCGGATAACGACAGTTTATTCATATATTTTACATGTTATTAATTACTGATATTGGTGCTGATTACAGTGCAAATATAATTAATGTTATATTTTACATGTTAATAATTTCTAATATTGGCACTAATTACAGTGCAAATATAATATAACAAATAAGTAAGAAAGGACACAATAGATAATAAAAAAGCTCGCAGGTCGCGAACCATATTTATATGATCAAAAACATGCGTACTATTTATACCAAGCTATTCCTTTTTTTTCACACTTAAAGCTGTTAAGCACTGACACCGTAATATTGTCGTCTTTTAGTGCCTGACTTTTGTTAGAAGTATCAACACCACTTGAATATACTAAAATTTTCCTTTGTATTTTAATATTTGGTCCCCAAGGTTTGATGAGTATCCATTCAATTGAGTGATATGATCCTGAACAACACTTGCGGCAAACTTCAGTTCTACAATAATTCGATGAATATACTTCGTTCTATACACTTAGCACAAACAAGTTTGCACTAACAGCCCTCTACCCTGCCCTATCTTGGCTTGCGTGATTCTTTCCTCTCTACAGCTAAATAACCCGTCCGTCATTTCAAACCTGTCGGGAATCTAATACGTACGTACAAATTAACGCAATACACTATAGCACAATACAATATGATAAAAGAATGAGCTGATTTAGCTGAGTGGTTTTTACTTACTATAGGTCATTTCAATGAGTCCCACTTTAATTTCAAGTTTGTAATTGCCATC
>NVWW01000069.1 GCA_002746335.1 Flavobacteriales bacterium
GAATTGTTGTTTACATTAAACATAAGCATGATTTCATGTGAGCCGAAATTGTAGCTATTGAGGTTATTCATTCCCAAATCATAGGAGTAACCTACTCTAATTTGAGTATTAATTTTAAAATCAACCAGAAATATAAGAGCATCTCCTGTACGGTAGCCAAGGCCTAATCCTAAAGCATCTTGTATCAATAAAGAAGAATTGATATTGAGTTGTAATGGTGCTCCATAGAGATATTTTACAAGAACTGAAGGTTTTAATAACAGCTTCTCTTTTAGTTTTATTACATATCCTGAGAACATGTAAAAATGCTGATCTTTAAATGAAAAGCCCTTTGTTTTTAGTGCGGCTGATTGTAAGTCCAACCTATTTGTAAGCATATTAGGCAATGAAAGCCCCGCAAAAAATCTTTTCGTATAATAATAAGCTCCAAAGCCAAAATTTGGCAATAAAAAGGACTCTTTTTGATCTGTCAGGAAGGGGTCGTCAAGATCTGTTGCTTGTGCATTTGATTTATCAAAGAAATTATTCTTAATTCCAACCTGCAAGCCAAATGACAAGTTACTTTTTGAATTTATTTTAGTAATATATGAATAAGCTGCATTAAATTCAGTTTGTTTTCTCATCCCAATTTGTTCGTTCACGGCAGATAGACCAATACCCATATTTTTCCCTTTAATGGGTGTATTAATATTAAAAGCAAAGGTAACGGGAGCCCCATCTATGTTGACCCATTGATTTCTGTAAAGCAGAAAACCACTTGGCAATGATTTTGTTCCAGTATATGCAGGATTCAACACCCCCTGCGCATTGACATATTGACTGAACTGAATGTATTCCTGAGAATACAAATTGCTTGCAACGAAAAGCAGGATTGATATTGATAATACTTTATTCATCTATTATATAATTATTTCAGAATCTCAACATACCCTGTATAAACACCCTTACTTTCATCATTTAGCTTTAGCAAGTAAAAATAGGTGCCGTTTGTGAGGGTTTCTCCTGTTAATTGAGATTGTCCATTCCATTGATTCTGGTAAGGCCCAGATTCAAAAACCATATTCCCCCAACGATTCATGATGATTAATTGATTATTTGGAAATTTTTCTAAGCCAGCAATCTGAAAAAAATCGTTTTTCCCATCGCTATTTGGCGTAATCATATTAGGAATGAAAAATTCTACATCCACTACAACAGAATCCTGCATGTCAACCATTTTACCGATTCCAAATTGTGAAAAAGAATTTAAATTTTTACGAAGAGCATATCCATTAGACACTAAACGACCATCTCCATTATCGGGATTTAATCCAGCTCCTATACCACAGTTGTTGCAATCCCAATCGGCAGCAGTCATGCTAGCGTCTGGCCTTGTTAAGATGGCGAAATAATTATCTAAAACATTACAGTTTGTGAAATTCCCAATGTAAGACCAACAATCATAGGAAATACTACTTGCTTGCTGATTAGGCACAAGGTGCCATACACCCTCGTTGCATACAGTATTATATGACTTCCCGTCTTCTGTAACATTTAAATCTACATCAAGATGATTTACAAGAGGCCCAAAATGAGAATCAAAATAATTTATGATTCCATTAATTGAATTAATCTCTATTTCCTGAAGATAGTACACTCCATTTTCACCAACAGGAAACCCGTAGCTATTATTAAGATTGTCAGCATATCGCCTTAAATTTCCATTAATAAAAGATGGAGTTGTTGCGCCCTGTTGATATCCAGAAATTGAAGCAGAATCTGTATTTGTAATAATTACTTTATTTGTATCTGTGTTTACAATCCCATCAATTAGAAACAGGGTGTCTTGTACAATTATGCTTTTCCCAAGAATAATCCCGGTATTTGAAGTATTGATAATTTCAATATTGAAAAATTTTGTGGTATCAGTCCCTCCGATTAATTGCTGCTCAGAAGACATAAATACCACCTTCCCAACCCCGCTCATTAAATTTGGACTAACATTATTAGTCCAATCCTCTCCACCAAAGGCAGAATCAGTTTTTATATAGATCGTGCCATTGTTTTGCAAAGCTGCACCCCCTTCTGACTTAACCCCTCCTTTCACATAAAATTCGAGCCCTGAAGTCAAGGTTAAGCTATCTTTAATAAACAATAAATCCTGTGCACAACAATAATTACCTGATAATAATATAAAGCACACTGATGATATATGAAGTTTTTTTAAGAAGATCATTTTCATAAAGCTATAAGCACGTATTTGATATTATAACTAATATTTACGGAATTAAAATGTTTCAGTTGTATTTAATATATCAGTACAAATTTACAGTAAATCAACCTGATATTATATGTTAGCATTGGGTATGACTTACCCGTGCTGGCACGGATGCAAGGTTCTGTCGGATTTGTTAAAATTAAGGATGGAAAACTGTCTCATGTTGCAATATCAACAACACCAAGTTAATTGTAAATTCTACAAGATAGCCTGTGCCGTTTTTCTGTAATGACATTTAATCTTGGGTTGACTTGGTGATTCATGTCTTTGCGAAGCCATCTGGTCATTCGAGGAACTCCTAACCAGGGATGTGCCATGTGCTCTTCATCGATCAGACGTATCAACTCCAGATTATACTCGCTCTCACCCGCATACTATGAATATAACCCATACAATGAGATAATCCCTCTTGTAAATAACATGCGATTGCTTTTTATAACCATCCACTGGCTGTAAATCCGTTCTGGCACGGATTGTAAATACCCAAAACAGACATTATAACTGGGCTCTGATTGAACTATCATTGCCAAAATGAAAAGAATTATGAAAATGACAAGGCCATTATTGTTTCTTCCCGCGATTGCGATATGCATTTTGCCCACTGCAAATTGCCAGACCCTCAACAACAGGGTCCAAATGACTATTACACAAAGTGCCATGATTCTTGTGAAGGGATCTGCCCTTAACACCGATTTGCTGAGTAATATGGGCAATCTGTACATTGACAGCAATTTCGTCAATAACGGCAATGCGACAGGTGGAGGCAACTACTTCGTTGCAGGAGATTGGGAGAACAACATGGTTTTTACTGCTGATACTTCAACAGTAGAATTGAATGGAGCCAACCAACTCATCAAAGGCAGTTCGGTTTCTGATTTTTACAATTTAACACTTACCGGAACAGGAATAAAGTCATTGGAGCTTGATGCGACTTCTTCGGGCGTCCTGAGGCTAAACGACCGCGAGCTTGCAACAGACACCCATACTTTTTATGTAAATAACCCCAGCCTCAGCGCCATTACCAATACGGCAACAAACAGTTCGGATTCCGGCTTTGTCTCCAGCAATGATGGCGGTTATCTCTCCAGAGAAATGCAGGGAACTTCAGGATACCTTTTTCCTGTAGGCTCATCAAATGCAACGCTGCGTTACCGGCCGGCTCAAATTACACCCTCATCTGCCAGCCAGCAAACATTTGAAGTGCGCCTGGCCAACATAGACGCCACTACCGAGGGTTACGACCGAAGCCAGGTTGATTCTACTATTTGCACAGTCAACCCTGATTATTACCACCAAATCAGAAGAACAGCAGGCAGCGGTTTGGTCACCATAGAACTTTTTTATGATGCAACAGCCGATTTTAGCGGAACCACGATAGCACAGTGGCAAGGCACAAGCCAGTGGTCATCTATTGGCCCGGTAAGTCTTACTTCCAATCCCTCACCCGTATTGAGCATTATGACACAGACGGCCTGGAACGATTTTGCCCAAAGAGCATTTGCTATGGCAAACGAAGGAATACAGGCAATAACATCAACAACAGGTGTGGCATGTACAGGGCTTTCAAACGGCAGCAGCTCGGTAAGCGTTTCAAGCGGCACTGCTCCCTATACCTACCAATGGGATGACCCCGCAAGCCAAACTGATGCTACGGCTGTGGATTTACCCACAGGCACATACACCGTTACCATTACTGATAGCTCAGGATGTGTTAAAACAGAAACGATTTCTATTACCGGCTTGGGCGGAGGACCAACCGCCAATGCAGGAAATGACGCCACCATTACTGAGGGAGACCCAATAACCCTACAGGGATCAGGCGGAGGAACTTATCAATGGTCGCCTGCCGATGATCTTGGCAATCCCAATGATGCTGCTCCTGTGGCAACCCCTTCAGAGACTGTCACCTACACCTTGGTGGTGACCGACAGTTTGGGCTGCACCGATACCGCTTATGTGACGGTGACTATTACACCGGAGCTTTTCTACGGCTTGGGTGTGCCCAATGTCTTTTCTCCCAATGGCGATGGTGAAAACGACCGCCTTTTTGTACAGGGTACAGGAGATGGTGTAGAGGCATTGAGTTTAATTATTTACGACAGGTGGGGAGAAAAAGTCTATGAAACAGACTGCTGCTGCTCACAAACATGCGGATGGAATGGTAATTTCAGAGGAAAACAAATGAACACCGCAGTATATGTTTACATCTTAGAGGCAACAGTAAAGGGAAGCTCATTTGAAAAGCACGGCAACATCACCTTAATTCGATAAAAGCAGGCAAAAAACAAACCATGATAAAGGAAATAAAAACGCTACTTTTTAGATTCTCAGCAGCAACACTCATTACTTCCTTCCTGCTGTTTGCCTGGGGATTGACAGGAGCTTTGTTTGCCCAAGACATCCACTTCTCCCAATTTCAGCAAACCCCATTGATTGTAAACCCCGCACTTACCRGTGCATTTTCAGGAGACCAACGTGCCATTCTCAATTACAAAAGCCAATGGACCAGCTTTGGTGCACCCTACAAAACTTTTGCCTTTTCATTTGATTCGGGGCTTCTTAAAAAGAAGTGGAAAAAAAGCTACCTCGGAGCCGGGCTGTCTGCATATAACGACCAGGCGGGAGATACCAAATTAGGAACCATGCAGGTTATTGCCGGCCTTTCGGCCATACTGACCCTCAATAACAATCAAAATATCTCGGCAGGAATTTCAGCAGGGTATGTTCAGCGAAGCATGAAAGGAGACAGTTTTGAGTGGGGAAACCAGTTTGCCAAGGGTGTTTACGACCCCGGCCAGTCCTCCGGTGAAGCAGCTACTGCCTTTGCTCCTTTTGGTTATGCAGATGTATCGGGTGGCTTGAATTGGAATTACGGCAAAGATGCTGCTGACATTGCTTCCAACGATGAGTTGAAAATCAGCGCAGGGTTGGCGGCATTTCATTTAAACCGTCCTGACCAAAAATTTTTAACCYTAAAACAGGAAAAGCTCCATATTAAATTARTAGGTCATGTYGGTGCTTATATCGGCATAGAGAACACCAACATTAGTCTTTTGCCATCTTTGATATACTTCAGACAGGGGYCTGCACAGGARATAAATGCCGGGATGATGATTAGATACACCATTACAGAAGAAAGCCGTTTTACCGGCTTTATCAAGGAATGTGCCGTATCAATCGGGGGCCATTACCGCCTGGGAGATGCTGTGATTCCGCAAATCATGGTTGAATATGCTAATTACGCCATCGGCATTAGTTATGACGTGAATGTCTCTGCTTTGAAAACCGTGACAAACACAAGAGGTGGTATAGAAATAGCATTGAGATACATCAACCCTAACCCTTTCAGAGGTAGAGCGGCCAAAAGCAATGTGAAATTTCTCTGATTTATTCTACAGAAAAGAAATTTTTATCTTAGTCTCGAAAAAATTTCTTCTAAATGCAGTTTTTCGTATCTTTTTTTAGCAAGAAAGCCATTGCTTTTGGGCTGATATCATTGTTTGGTATTTGTGTTGCAATTTCACAGAATGTTGAATTTAAAAAAGCCAATTTTCCCGATGATAAGGCGGGGTTTAAAACAGCGATCAAAAACATTTTCGATGGGGATGCACACTATAAAACAGGACATTTTTCGCTGGCAGTAACTCACTATCTGAAAGCCAACGAATTCAATGCAAACAATGCGTTGCTCAATTTCCGCATCGGGCATTGTTATCTTAATTCCACTCAAAAGCTAGAAGCGCTTACCTATCTTGAAAAATCATTGACACTCGATCCGGAAGCAGAAGTTTTCATTTACTATTTGATGGGCAAAGCCTACCATCTCAACATGGACTGGGACAAATCCATTGAATATTATCAGCTTTATATTGACAAGGCCCCGAGGGAATACGAAGACCAGAAAATTTTCGCTCAAAAGAGAATAGAAGAATGCCAATATGGAAAGCAATTAATTAAAGATACAATTGATGTGACTATTAAAAAACTTGGAGCACATGTGAATTCACCTTATGCTGATTACTGTCCGCTCATTTCTGCTGATGCCGCTGTAATGATTTTTACGTCAAGAAGGGAAAACACAACTGGAGGAGCTAAAGATCCCGAACTTGATGTGTTTTACGAGGACATTTACATGACCGAAATAGAGGACGAGAAATGGACACCCGCCATTAATATAGGCCCGCCCGTAAATACAGTTGACCACAATGCTACAGTGGGGTTTTCTATTGACGGCCAAAAGCTCTACATCTTCAAAAACGACAACGGAGATGGTAACATTTATGAATGTGACTTGATTGGCGATAAGTGGTCTGAGCCAGTGAAGCTCAACAAAAACATCAATTCAAGGTACAAAGAATCACATGCGAGTTTTTCATATGATGAGCGTTCCATCTATTTTACCAGCGACCGTCCTGATGGCATTGGCGGAATGGATATTTATGTATCTCGCCTCACCGAAGAAGGCGATTGGGGCGAGGCCGAAAATTTAGGTCCCTCCATCAACACCGAATTTGATGAAGATGCCGTTTTCTTTCATCCTGATGGAAAAACCATGTATTTCAGCTCGCAAGGGCACAAGACTATGGGCGGCTACGATATTTTTCATACTGTTCATGATGACAGTACGGGAAAATGGTCAGAACCCGAAAACGTTGGTTTTCCAATTAACACACCTGATGACGATGCATTTTTCGTAGTGGATGCCAGTGGGCTGAAAGGATACTACACCTCCATCAAACCGGATGGTTTTGGTGAAAAAGACATTTATTTTCTGAGGTTTCCTTTCGATTCATCCAAACTACAGCCTCAACTGGTAATATTGAAAGGAAAGGTATTTGGCGATGATGGCAAAGCATTGCAAGCCACAGTTGAAGTAGTGGACCTCGAATTAAACGAGGTAGTGGCTGAGTACCATTCCAACAGCAAATCAGGTAAGTATTTGGTTTCGCTACCATCTGGCAGAAATTACGGAATCACTGTTACTGCACCAGGCTATCTTTTTCATTCGGAAAACATTGATTTGCCCAAGGCATACGTGTTTGAAGAGCGTATCAATGACATTGTGCTTGAGGAGCTGGAGGTAGGTAAAAAAGTGGTGCTCAACAACATCTTTTTCGATTATGATAAAGCAACATTAAAAAAAGAATCAATTGGCGAATTGGATCGCATTGCGCGGCTAATGGACGAAACTCCAACGATGGCTATCGAGATATCCGGGCATACTGACAATAAAGGAGCTTATGGTTACAACAAAGACCTTTCACATCGAAGGGCAAAATCAGTGGTTGATTATATCATCGAGCATGGAATTGATGATGCTCGCCTCAAGTACATGGGTCATGCTTACGATTTTCCCGTTGCCTCAAATGATACGGAAGAAGGCAGGGCATTGAACCGAAGGACGGAATTTAAGGTGCTTGGCATCATCAAAAAAGAAGAAGAATTCCTCGATGAGCCCACTGTAGAAAAGTTGCACGAGATTGAAGATGAAATCAAAAAAGAGCATCTTGTGGCGGAAACTATGTCAAATGGAAATGGAGTGCCTCAACAATTCAAAGAAGCCGATGGCGATGGCAACAGTATTATTTCTTCACTGGAAGTAATTCAAACAATTGATGCTTTTTTTGAAGGCGACATCAACATGACRGTTCAAGACATCATTGCGCTGATTGATTACTTTTTTGATCAGTAGTTAAACCCTGAGCCCGACAATCAGCATATCATCTACCTGTGGAATATTTCCTTTCCACRTTTTTATCGTTTTTTCCAATCTTTTTTGTTGTTCGTTGAATGGTAACTGGTGGATGTCAATGAGTAATTTTCTGAAGGGTGGGTAGTAAAATTTTTTGTTTTTGACTCCYCCCCGCTGATCAACAAACCCATCAGAAAATATATAAATGCAATCGCCTTTTTCAATTCTGAGTTCTTGATTTGTAAATAGTTGAGAGTAGTGGTGTCCGTATCCGATGGACTTCCTGTCTCCCTTATATTCGGTTAATTCACCGTTTCTGATCAAATACAGTGGGTTGTGTGCCCCCGCAAATTGAAGTTGCATTTTTTGCTTATCGAATGAAAATAATGCCATATCCATACCATCTTTCACTTCTGCTTTTTCACCTTGTTTGAGGCGTTCAGAAACATGCTTGCTGAGTGCATCGAGTATTTCAGAAGGCTTGGTTATTTTTAATTCTTTCACTACTTTTTCGAGCATGTTATAGCCGATGATTGACATGAAGGCTCCCGGCACACCATGTCCCGTACAGTCCACTGCCGTAAAGAGTACTTGCCCGTTTTGCTCGTGCATCCAATAAAAATCACCACTCACAATATCTTTGGGCTTGAAAAGAATAAATGAGTCAGAGAAATGTTTTTTGATTTCTTCACCTGAAGGGAGTATAGTATGCTGGATTCTTTCGGCATAATTGATGCTTGAAATGATTTGATTGTTTTGCTTTTCGATTTGCTGTTTTTGAGTAGATAGCTGCACGTTGGCCTTTTGTTTGTTGCGATATGCACTAAATATGGCTAACAGCAGCAGCAGCAGGAGTGCCGAGCCGCCAATCAACCCGATAACCTGCATGTTTTTTTGCTTCAACTCTGCATCTTTTCGTTCTTTTTCGGCTTTTTCTTTTTCCAGCGCAGCATTTTTAATCGCGAGTTCTTTCTCCTGTTCTGCATTTTCCTTCTCTTTCGTTAAGAGTTGTTTTTCATATTCGTCTTGTATTGACTTAATTTTTAGTTCTTTGAGTTGTGCTTCTTCGCTCAACTTCTCGATTTCTTCCAGCGATTTTGCTGTTACACCTTCCATTGTATGAATATATTCCTGCGTTTTTTGTTCCTGTTCGATATCATATTTCGTTTTCGACTGTGCTTTGTTTGCCATGTTGGCCTCTATGGTAGCGATGTTTTTCCCAATTATGGAAAGCATATTATTAAGCCCTGCCGAAGAGGCTATTGACTCGGCTTTTTTCAAATATTCGAGCGCTTTTTCATAATTCCCTAAAGCGGAATATGCTGTGCCTACACGGCTTAGTGCGGAAGCCATTCCTTGTTGGTCATTCATTTGCCGATGCATTTGATGCGATTTTTCATAAGCCGATGCAGACTGTTTGTACTTGCCCCATTTGTAGTAAATATCGCCAATGTTAGCATGCACGTAAGCGGAACCTTGCTTGTCGTTCATTTTTTCATAAATTTTTACTGCCTTTCCACAGGCCTCAGCCGCTTTTTGGTAATTGCGCAGCGATTTATGTTCCAGCCCAATGGCATTGAGGTTAAAGGCAATACCCGACTCGTTTTTGTATTTTTCGTAAAAGGTAACTCCTTCGGTAAAATACTTAATTGCTTTTTGGTGTTTATTCAGTGCTGAGTATCCCTTGCCCAAATTGACAATGGCTTTGGCTTCGTTGTTGACATCTTGGATTTGCCGTGCTAAGTCCAATGCCTGTTTTCCGTAGTCAACGCTTTTGGTAGGGTTTGCATGCAAAAGCGCTTCAGAAAGCTGGTTGAGAATGGTTATTTTTTCTGTACCTGTACTTGACTTTAATTGATTTTCAAGGGTTTGGATATTGCTTTGCGGGAAAGCAAGGAAGGGCATAGATATAAACACAAAAAGTAGCAAACGCATTTCTGAAATGATTATTTATCGTAAAATCAAAAATACAAAATTTACGGTTCTGAAGCTCGAATGTTTCATGAGGTATACAAAACAACTACGAAAAGCAAGAATCGGTAAGCCGTTATCACAGGCAGCAAGCAAAAGGTCAGTAACAAGGCTTTGAAAAATGAGATATAGCTTTTGCTTTTAAATACCCTTTTAAACGCAAAGGTGAGATAGAGAGTAGATAAACAGGTAAATAGAGGCACTATCAAATCATCGCTAATATCAGTTGCAGCAGTAAAGGGTTTTAAAGCATAAAATGCTACCATAACAACTATCAGAAACAGCATAATTATAGAGTAAAAGTGCAAGGAAAAAATAAAGTGCTCTGAATAATAGAGTTTTCTTTTCCAATGAAACAATAAAAGAAATAATGCAAATAATGGCACATTGAGAATCATTAAGGTTTTGGAAACATTTCGGGAATGGCTGTTATAGACAGGTTCATAATTTTCAAGCGTCAGATTTTTTGAAGCTAATTTATTATCCAATAATTTTTGTGCAATTTTCTTGTGGGGCTGCCCGTGAAGCTGTGTTTTTAATGGCAAGTCAAACGAAGGATGAGGCACCAAAATAAAATAAAGCAGGTTGATCAGAAGGAACAAATTGATGGGCTTAGTGTATGATTTTCTTTTGCCTTGAATAAATTGTTCGGTTAAAAAGCCGGGCTTTGTAATCAGGTATCGAATGCTTTTTAGGAGCTTGCCATCTGCCGAAGTCAATGCATCAATAAATTGTCCGACCAATGCCTTGAAAGAACGGTCTTTTTCATCCATCACTTTTTCACCGCACTCATGGCAAAAAGCACTTTTTAGTTCTGTATTGCAATTAGTGCAATGGGTTTGTCCCTGCTCGTTTTTCATAGCGTATTAAAAGGTAAATTCATCAAGTCAACATTTCCCCCAGAAAGTATTACGCCAACCTTTTTTCCCGAAAAGATTTCTTTTCTTTTCAAGATAGCCGCCAAAGGCACCGCCCCTGACGCCTCCACGACAATTTTAAGCCGTTCCCAAATCAAACGCATGGCGTTGATAATCTCATCATCAGAAACGGGGATGATTTCTTTTACATGATTTTTGATAATCGGAAATGTCTTATCTCCAAGCGAAGTAAGCAACCCGTCAGCAACGGTTTTCGGATTTTCTGACGGGATGATTTTTCCGGCTTTTAATGAGCGAAAAGCATCGTCAGCGCCTTGCGGTTCCCCTGCAAAAACTTCTGTTGCCACTGAAAAATAATGGGACGAAAGGCAAGTCCCACTTAGCAGGCCCCCTCCGCCAACAGGCGTGATGACGGCATCCAAACCTGAAATTTCTTCCACCAATTCTTTGGCGCAAGTGGCTTGCCCGGCAATCACGCGGTAGTCGTTGTATGGATGGATAAAATGTGCTTGTGTTTTTTCAATCACTGCTTGAAGCATCTCTTCCCGTGCTTGCAAAGTCGGTTCGCAGTCAATGATTTCAGCGCCATAACCCAGCACTGCTTTTCGTTTCACTTCAGGCGCAGTTTTGGGCATCACGATATACGCTTTGGTATGCTGTCTTTTTGCTGCCAATGCCATGGCCTGCGCATGGTTGCCCGAAGAATGGGTGGCTACWCCGGCACTCTTTTCTTCATCTGTTAATGATAAAAYCGCGTTGGTTGCTCCYCTGATTTTAAACGCACCGATTTTCTGAAAATTCTCGCATTTAAAAAACARCTCAGCMCCTGCTATTTGATTGATACTTTCGGAAGTTAAGAYAGGTGTYYTGTGAATGAAAGGTGCGATGCATTGATGAGCCGCCTCRATTGTTGCCTTATCWGGAATCATCTTAAGTTGCAAATATTTCAGCATCATCTTTAAACGCCTTGAATTCCAGYGCATTACCGCTKGGATCGAGTAAAAACATGGTGGCCTGTTCGCCTGTCATTCCTTTGAACCGAATATATGGCTCAATGATGAATTTTACGTTGTTCGCTTTGAGCTTTTTGGCAAGARTTTCCCATTCTTTCCATTGCAGAATGACACCCCAATGATGCACGGGAACATTTTTGCCATCAACGGGATTGGTTTTGTGTGATTTGATTTCCTCAGGAGCCAGATGTGCCGAAATTTGATGGCCGAACAARTCGAARTCAAYCCARCGYTCYGCCATGCGGCCTGTTTTGCAGCCKAGGATATTTACATAAAAGYCACGTGTTTCTTGCAAGTCCTTTATGGGAAATGCGACATGAAAAGGACGGATGCCCATTTGTTTCTATTTTTATTGTTTAAAAGCCTCCCAAAAGTCAAYAATTTTTCCATCTCTTACAACARCCAAGTTACCGAACTGCAGCATCATGAATTCACTCTGTGTGGGTCGGAGGAACACAAAATCGTCCACATCAATTGTTGCATTTTTTGGGCAATTCAGCATTTCCTGGTTAGTGCTTCGGCCATACAGGTTATTGATTTTTAACCCTTCAGGCCACTCGGGTTTTGCCATCCATTTTCCACCATAAATAAAAAGCGTTTGCTTGTCGCCAAATAATAACTGTGAAACGGACTCAAGAAATGGAATTTTCACACCGGTCCATTTCTTGAGCACAGGCGCAGCGATAAAAAGAGCAGGAATATGTTCTGTCAATGTTTTTGCGTCAAAATCAGTGGGCTTCACCAAGGCAGAGCCGGTTGAAATATCGTTGGGAATTTCAACATCGTTGTACAGCATATAGGTTTTACTTCCGCCACCGTTAAAAGTGAGGTTTTCATTGTATAAATCACTGTGGTTATTTTTTAAATACTCAACAAACAGGTTATATTTTTTTAAGCCGGAATTTGTGGCTTTTTCAATAGAAGAAAACACGGGAGGCGCAGATGGGATGTGCGCATCATAGCCCATAAACCCACTGAACTCGAGATTTTCAGGGCTTTTTTTGATAGTGTTTAGAATGGCTTCCAAATCTTTTAAATTACTAAGCCCTCCTCGGTGCAGCCCAACATCAATTTCTATGTTTATCTTTAATTTGAGCGTGTTCTCTTTCGCAAAACTTTCATACTGTGTTATTCTATGTGGTGTGTCAACCAGCCATTGCATTTGGGCTGTGGGATTAAATTGGGAGGCCCCCAACTTTTCATAAAATGTTTTTACTGTACGGACAGGCATGGGCTTCCCAACGAGGAATTCAAAATTAGGAAATTGGTCCGCAAGTAAATTCATAAATGGCTGGTGGAAAACCATGAGTTTTTTCGTATCCGTTTTATTGGAAATATATTGCAGTAGTTTCACGCAAGGCAATGATTTTGCTACAATCCTGTATTGTTTTTTTGGATTGAGATTTTTTTGCAGTGTTTCGATGTTGTGGTCGAGGCGGTCAAGATCCAGAACAAGCAGTGGCTTTCCTGCCCCGCTTGCTTTTAGCGCTGTATCAAGTGAAGAAAAATAATTATTTCCGGAGGGCATGTGGATTAGTTTCAGCCAAAAATAAAAAATCCCGCATTTGCGGGATTTTTGTGGAGATAGGGGGATTCGAACCCCCGGCCTCTTGACTGCCAGTCAAACGCTCTAGCCAGCTGAGCTATACCCCCAAGAAAAGTGCAAAATTAGAAAAAATGTTAATTTGCGTTATTATGCTTTCACAAGAAGTGATATCAGCGATTGAAAAACTCTTATCTGATGAATTAGGCGAATGTGTTGTGATATCAAACACGTCTACTGTAGGCGGGGGTTGTATCAACGATTGCTATCGAATACAAACAAACTGTGGAGTTTTTTTTGTCAAAACCAACAGTGCCAATCGGTATCCGGGCATGTTCGAAGCAGAAGCAAAAGGGCTTCAGTTGTTGAAAAAAAGTGAAACGATTTATATTCCTAAGGTAATTGCTTTTGGTGAAGCTACAGATGATTCATTTCTGGTACTCGAATACATCGATAGCGGAAGAAAGCAGCCCGCCTTTTGGGAAGATTTTGGGCGCTCTTTGGCACAAATGCACAGGAACTCAACCGATTATTTTGGATTAGACCATGATAACTACATCGGCTCATTGCCGCAAAGCAACCATCAGCACAATGATTGGATTTCTTTTTTTATTGAGGAACGGCTTGAGGCGCAACTCAAAAGGGCAATGGAATCAGGCAAAATCAACAAATCAACTATTCAACAATTTAATCGTTTATACACCAAACTAAAAGCCATTTTCCCTGAAGAAGCCCCAGCCCTGCTTCATGGTGATTTGTGGAGTGGCAATTACATGGCGGGATCAAATGGCGAACCGTGTATCATTGACCCAGCTGTTTACTACGGCCACCGAGAAATGGACATTGGGATGAGCCAGCTCTTTGGAGGTTTTTCATCTAAATTTTATGATGCCTACAATACCGAATATCCACTCGAAAACGGCTGGCAGCAACGCATTGAAATTTGCAATCTTTACCCGCTTTTGGTGCATGTAAACTTGTTTGGAGGTAGTTATTTGATGCAAGTGCAGAGTATTTTGAGGCGGTTCGTGTAAAGAGCTATTTTTGCAATGAAATTAGGTCAACAATGTCAGAAAAAATAGAATCGAAAAAAGCACCCAAACCTGTAGGGTTATATCCTCACGCAAGAAAGGTAGGCAGCTTGCTTTTTTTATCGGGTGTTGGCCCCAGAGAAGCAGGATCAGATAGTACTGACAGTTATGTTCCCGGGTTAGAACTTGATAAAGAGGGAAAGATCATTTCTTATGATATAGAAGCCCAATGTCATTCCGTTTTCAAAAATGTGCGCACCATTGTGGAAGAATCAGGCTCAAATTGGCATCAAATTGTAGATGTTACCGTATTTCTAACCAATATGAAAGACGATTTTTCAACCTACAATCGCATTTATGCAGAGTATTTTGCAGACAATCAACCCTGCCGCACTACGGTAGAAATCAAATCGCTGCCCACACCCATCGCCATCGAACTCAAGGTGATTGCCACCATCGCCAGGTAACAATTTTGTTACTTACAACTTTGTTACTTACAGTTTTGTTACTTATCTTTGTCGTATGAATTCTCCTTTTATTTTCGGAAAAGTGGCAGACGGAAAGGGCTTTGCTAACCGCCAAAACGACATCGAGCGTCTATCGGAAAATTTCAGAAATGGGATCAACACCATTCTCATTTCTCCGCGCAGATGGGGGAAGTCATCGCTGGTAAGAAAAGTTTTCAAAAATTTTGAAAGTGAAAAAAAATACCATTTCTGCTTTCTTGACTTGTTCAACATTCGTAGCGAAAATGAATTTTACGAGTCTCTGGCAAAAGCAGTGTTGAAATCCACTTCGGGGAAGCTTGAAGAATGGATGAAAATGACGAAGGATTTTCTTTCGGGCATTACGCCTAAAATTTCTTTTAGTGTCGATTCTTACACCGATTTCGACATCAGTTTTGAATCGCAACAAAAAAGCCTTCCCGAAAAGGTGCTTGATCTTGCCAATAAAATTGCCGAAAAGAAAAAAATCACCCTTATCATCTGCATTGATGAATTTCAGAACATTGAATATTACAATGATCCGCTGGGCTTTCAAAAGCAGTTGCGGGCGAGTTGGCAGCATCACCAAAACGTGGTGTATTGCCTGTACGGTAGCAAGCGCCACATGATGACCAATCTTTTCAACAGCAAATCCATGCCTTTTTACAAGTTTGGCGACCTGTTTTATCTCGACAAAATTCAGTCACGTGAATTTGCACAATTCATTGTTCAGCGGTTCAAAAGTACCAAGAAGAAAATCCCGAAATCTATTGCCGAAAAAATTGTGGAAAAGATGGAAGCCCACTCCTACTATGTGCAGCAATTGGCGTACATCGTTTGGCAAAAAACCGAAACTGAAACATCTGAAGAAATATTTCAAAAYGCTTTRGATGATCTCATTGGTCGCAATCTRCTGCTRTTTCAGCGYGATTTCGAAAATCTCAGCAACATTCAGGTAAATTTGCTCAAAGCGCTYACTGCRRAAATTGATAAGGGCATCACTTCAAGAGAAACRATTGAAAAATACAAATTRAACAGTTCGGCATCTGCATTGCGTGCGCTCGAAGCCCTCGAAAAAAAGGAAATAATTGACCGGTTCAACCGCAAAATCGAATTCATTGACCCTGCTTTTAAGCTTTGGCTGAAGTATCTTTTCAAATAAATCACCTTCATTTCATAAATTTGCACTCTTTTAAATTGCTATAATCATTTCCAGTTCAGTGAAATCATCGAAATTCAGAGAATACAAGCAGCTCGACCTCCCAAAAATTGGCAGGGAAATACTTGATTGGTGGGAAGAAAACAACACTTTCCAGCAAAGCGTTGATGTTCGGGAGGGCGAAAAATCTTTTGTGTTTTACGAAGGCCCGCCATCAGCCAATGGCATGCCCGGCATACATCATGTGATGGCGCGCACCATCAAAGATATTTTCTGCCGCTACAAAACGCAAAAGGGTTTTCAAGTGAAGCGCAAGGCGGGTTGGGACACCCACGGTCTGCCTGTTGAACTTGCTGTTGAGAAGGAGCTTGGTATCACCAAGGAAGACATCGGAACCAAAATTTCCATCGAAGAATACAACCAAAAGTGCCGCGAAGCGGTGATGAAATACACAGCCGAATGGGAAGACCTCACCAAAAAAATGGGCTACTGGGTGGACATGGACGATCCTTATGTGACTTATGACAACAATTACATTGAGTCTGTTTGGTGGCTATTGAAGAGCCTATATAACAAGGGTTTGTTGTACAAAGGATATTCTGTTCAACCTTATTCGCCCGCTGCCGGCACCGGCCTCAGCACACACGAACTCAACCTGCCCGGCTGTTACAAGGACGTGAAAGACCAAACCTGTATTGCACAATTTGAATTACAGAATGAGGATCGGAAACGTTTCCTTAATATTCTTAAGGAAACGGCAGATCCTGCAACAATGGAAAATTGGTTTGCATTTGATCATTATAGTGGCAATTGGAAGAAACACAAATTGTACCTGTTGGCATGGACAACCACCCCTTGGACTTTGCCGTCTAATACTGCATTAGCTGTTGGTTCAAAAATAGATTACATTGCTGTAGAAACTTTTAATGTGTACACAGGTATACCTTGCATCGTAGTCATAGCGAAAGATCTATTACCAAGGTATTTTGAAGTGACTAAAGAAGGAGCTTTGGGTGTGCATACCATTGGGAAACAAATCACGACTTCAGAGGAAGATGAATTTCGGCTTTTCGAGGAAGGGTTAACAGATGAGCTTAAGGAAGAGATTTTAGGTAAAGGCAAGATTAGGACATGGAGGATAATTGCACAATTTAAAGGCAAAGAACTTATCGGTTACAGGTACAAGCAACTGCTCCCTTATATGTTGCCGATGGACAATCCCGAGAATGCTTTTCAAGTAATTTCTGGGGATTTTGTTACTACCGAGGACGGTACCGGGATTGTGCACATTGCTCCCACTTTTGGTGCAGATGATATGTTCGTAGCAAAAAAGGCGGGAGTACCTCCGATGCTTGTTCCTGATGATGAGGGGAACCCTGTTCCATTGGTTGACACGCAGGGTAGGTTTATAGAGCAAATGGGAGAGCTGGCCCATAAGTACGTGAAGAATGAATACTACAATGATGGTGAAGCTCCCGAGAAGTCAGTAGACGTGGAGATTGTGATCAAGCTGAAGCAGGAAAACAAATGCTTCCACGCCAAAAAATATGATCATAACTACCCGCATTGCTGGCGAACCGACAAGCCTATACTTTACTATCCACTTGATAGCTGGTTCATCAAAACCACTGCTTGCAAAGAGCGCATGATTGAACTCAACAACACCATCAACTGGAAGCCCGAACATACCGGTACAGGCCGTTTTGGCGAGTGGCTCAACAATTTGCAAGACTGGAATTTAAGCCGTTCGCGTTATTGGGGAATTCCGCTTCCGATATGGCGAACAAAAGATGGCTCGGAAGAAATCTGCATCGGCTCAGCGGAAGAGCTTCAAAAAGAGATTGAGAAAGCTGTCGCTGCCGGGCTTATGAAAAATCATAGGCCAGATATTGAGCTTCATCGGCCATATGTTGATGATGTTGTTTTGGTCTCAGATTCAGGCAAACCTATGCATCGCGAAATCGATTTGATTGACGTTTGGTTCGATTCGGGAGCCATGCCCTATGCGCAATTGCATTATCCTTTCGAAAACAAAGAATTAATTGACGAAAAGAAATTCTATCCGGCAGATTACATTGCGGAAGGCGTTGACCAAACCCGCGGTTGGTTTTTCACTTTGCATGCCATCGCTGCTATGTGCTTTGATTCGGTGGCCTACAAAAATGTAATCAGCAACGGCTTGGTGCTTGATAAAGCTGGGCAGAAAATGAGTAAGCGGCTCGGCAATGCCGCTGACCCCTTCGAAACGCTCGAAAAATATGGTCCGGATGCTACCCGCTGGTATATGATCACCAATGCGCAACCGTGGGATAATCTTAAGTTTGATATTGAGGGCATCAGCGAAGTTCAGCGCAAGTTTTTCCGTGCAGTTCACAATACCTATGCCTTCTTCTCGCTTTATGCGAACATTGATGAATTTTCATATAAAGAAGCAGAGGTGCCTATCGAAAAGCGCCCCGAAATTGATCGCTGGATTATCTCAAAACTGAATTCATTAATTAAAGAAACGACAACGCATTACGAAGATTTTGAGCCAACTAAAGCAGGGCGTGCCATCGAAGAATTTGCGCTTGGCCACCTGAGTAACTGGTACGTTCGTTTAAGCCGAAGAAGGTTTTGGAAAGGCGAATATTCCGAAGACAAGATTGCTGCATACCAAACGTTATACCATTGTTTGGAGGCGATTTCTCAGCTTTCAGCACCGATTTCTCCTTTCTTTTCTGAAAAACTATTCAAGGACTTAAACGCTGTTTCGCAAAAGCAGGAAGTAGATTCGGTGCATATCGCACTTTTCCCTGAATTTGATGAAAAAGCAATTGACCGCAATTTGGAAGAGAAAATGGAAATTGCGCAGAAAATTTCTTCTTTGGCTTTGGCTTTGCGCAAGAAAGAGCAAATCAGGGTGCGACAGCCGTTGCAGAAAATCATGGTGCCTGTTTTAGACAAAAAATTCAGTGAACAAATTGAAAATGTACAGGATTTGATATTATCGGAAGTGAATGTCAAAGAAATGGAATTACTGACTGATACTTCGGGCATCATCACCAAAAAAATCAAACCTAATTTCAAAACCCTTGGCCCGAAATACGGTAAAATGATGAAAGAAATTGCCGGTGCAGTCAATCAATTTTCGCAGGAAGACATTGTTAAAATAGAGTCAAAAGGCAGCCTCACATTAAATTTAAACGGATCGGGGACAACGGTAGATTTAACTTTGAAAGATGTTGAAATTACTTCTGAAGACATTCCCGGTTGGTTAGTTGCTAGCGAAGGCAAATACACCGTTGCATTAGATATTACCATTACGGATAAATTGCGTGAAGAAGGTATTGCCAGAGAGTTTGTTAACCGTATTCAAAACATCAGGAAAGACAAGGGTTTTGAAGTAACCGACAAAATCAAGTTAAAAATTCAGAGCCATAAGGCTATTAACGATGCAATTAATAACAATTTAACATATATTTGCTCGGAAACATTAGCCACGAGTCTTGAACTAGTGGAAAAAGTGAAACCTGAAGTGGGTTTTTCCGTTGAACTGGAAAATAACGTAGAAACGCTCATTTCGATTGACAAAAACTAATACAATGGCGGAAGCAACAAAAACAAAGAAAAACCGGTACTCGGATAAAGAGTTGCAGGAGTTTAAAAAAATTATTATCGGCAAGCTGGATGAAGCTAAAAAAGACCTTGACTTGATGATGGCTACCATGTCTTACAAAGACGATCACGGCACCGATGATACTTCACCTACTTTTAAATTGATGGAAGATGGCTCTGACGTGCTTTCACGTGAGGAAACCGCACAACTCGCTGCCCGACAGCAAAAATTCATCAAACACCTGGAAGACGCGATGGTGCGCATCGGAAACAAAACCTACGGCATTTGCCGTGCTACAGGCAAGCTCATTTCAAAAGAGCGTCTGCGCATTGTTCCCCATGCTACATTAAGCATTGAAGCAAAAAAAGCCCAGTCGTAGCTATTGGGTTTTCGCGAGATGTCTGCTTTTTTCGAATTTTTTGTACAATTAACCTGTCTGCCGACAGTCAGTATTTAACAGCTTGCCCTGCCAAAGCAGCGATTAACAGTTAATAAATTGCGAAAAGCAATTTCCATAATTTTTCTTGTTCTGATTGCTGACCAGGTGCTCAAGTTTTGGGTAAAAACCAACTTTGGACTTGGGGATGAGTTTTCCGTATTGGGAATGGATTGGTTCCGCATTCATTTTACCGAAAACCCAGGTATGGCGTTTGGACTGGAAATAGGCGGGGATAGGGGCAAGCTGTTTCTGAGCATTTTTAGAATAATTGCAGTAATTGGAATCAGCTATTATTTGTGGATGCTGATTAAACAAAAAGTRCACACAGGGYTGATAATCAGCATTTCGCTGATTTTAGCTGGAGCATTRGGCAACATTACTGACAGCGCTTTTTACGGCTTGATTTTCGATAAGGGATTATCCTACAGCCCCGATWCAAACCGGTGGGAATATTACAGCGGAATAGCAGGGCTTGCTTCAAGCGGCTACGCTGGATTTCTAAACGGATGCGTTGTAGACATGCTGTACTTTCCGCTGATTGATGGCTTTGCGCCTGATTGGTTCCCCTCTCGACCATCGCAACCAGTATGGATTCCCGATTTTTTGTTCAACGCTATGCCTTGGGCAAATGAGCGGTTTATCTTTTTCCGCCCCGTGTTTAACATTGCCGACTCAGCCATTACCGCTGGGGTGTTATTGATCGTGCTTTTTCAGCGTAAGTTTTTCCCTGTGGCAAAGGAAATGGAAGAATTACCTGAAGGGCAGGAGGTTCCTGAGACAGCAGAGAGCTAAACCTCAGCAGGACTTTTCACCAATTTGTTTTCCGCTAAATATTCAGCAATTTGCACCGCATTGGTGGCAGCGCCTTTGCGCAGGTTGTCGGAAACAACCCATAGATTCAATGTGTTGGGCTGTGACTCATCCCTGCGTATTCTTCCAACAAAAACGTCATCCTTTCCTTCGGCATATTTTGCCATCGGGTAAAGATTTTCGGAAGGATTGTCCTGAACGGCAATGCCTTCTGTTTCAGAAAGAAGTTTTTTGATTTCTTCAATTTCAAAATCTGAAGTTAGTTCTACATTTATTGCTTCGGAATGACCACCAACAACCGGAACGCGCACTGTAGTCGCGGTTATTCCTATCGAATCATCGCCCAATATTTTTCTTGTTTCGTTCACCAATTTCATCTCTTCTTTGGTGTAATCATTTTCAAGAAAAACGTCACAATGGGGTAAGCAATTTTTGTCGATAGGGTGTGGATATGCCATTTCGCCACTTTGTCCTTGCCGTTCGTTTTCCATTTGCCGAACTGCCTTCACGCCTGTGCCGGTTACCGATTGATAGGTGGAAACCACAAGTCTTTTAATGCCGTATTTTTTGTGCAGCGGTGCTAATGCGATAACCATTTGTATTGTAGAGCAATTGGGATTGGCAATGATTTTGTCATTTTCGGTCAAAAGAGCTGCGTTGATTTCGGGGACAATTAATTTGTTATTGGGATTCATCCGCCATGCAGAAGAATTGTCAATTACTGCTGATGATGAAATATCAGCCGCCAAACAAATTCGTGCACGCGGGTTTACTCCCTTGTCTATTCGCGCAGGCAGCAAACCTCGGCAAAAAAAGATCCGCGGCGCCAGTACCGCTGCAACCAGACTAATAAGAGAAATTTCCACACTAATAGCTGCTGGCTTACCGGTAGAAAAGGCGTTGGCTAGTTTGGCAAAATTTTCCGACAAATCACTGACCGGCACTATTGCTGCTGATTTATTGAAAGACATACGAGCGGGTAATTCCCTTAGTCAGGCATTTGCAAAGCTACCGGATTTTTTCCCGCCGCCTTTTGCGCAAATTGCCGAAGCCGGAGAAGCATCTGGATCGTTGGCACATTCCTTGGCTGATCTGGCCGATTGGCGCGAGCAGAGACAAAAATTTGAATCAGAAATGCGCGGAAGCTTGCTCTATCCTGTTATTTTGTTGATTTTTTCGGCACTGGCCGTGATCGG
>NVWW01000070.1 GCA_002746335.1 Flavobacteriales bacterium
ACTGTTTATCAGCCACCGAACAGTTGACACTCACCGAACCAACCTCATGCGCAAGCTCGGAGTAACCAATATGGCAGGCCTCATTCGTTACGGCATTCAGCATGGATATATTGATTAATTATTATGATTAGCCATCAATTTTGTGCTCAACTGTATAAAAATACGAACATTACCGTATTGACTTGTTTTCATGTTTTGCAGAATTTAGCCCGATAGATCTACAAATTTAGTTGCTGATTTTATGGTACATTTTTACAAACACGTTTCCTTTTTACTTGCCTTGCTGAGTGTGCTGTCTGCTTTTTCGCAGAAAACTTATTACAAGAAGCAAGCAAGCACTACCGAATCTTGTGCCACGCACACTATCCACAATAAGTTAATACAAACCGACCCGACTTACAAAGCCAATTATCTCGCTGCCGAAAAGCAATTCCAAAAAGCCCTCAAATCAGTTACCGCAAATACCAAGCTACCTGTTTACTCCGTCCCCGTTGTAGTGCATGTAATTCATTTGGGCGAAGCTGTGGGAACTGGAACTAATATTTCAGATGCACAAATCCAAAGCGCCATCACTGCCATCAATGACGATTTCCGAAAAAAAACAGGCACTAATGGCGATGGCGCAGGAGTGGACTCTGAAATTGAATTTTGCCTTGCCGTACGCGACCCAAGCGGCAACGCCACCACGGGCATTAATCGCGTAAATGGCTCCGGAGTTGCGCTTTACTCCACCGAAGGTATTACCGCAGGACAAGGACAGGGTGCTATTGAAGTGGACGTGAAAGCACTGAGCCGGTGGCCCAACACCGACTATTACAACATATGGATAGTCAACGAAATTGAAAACAACAACGGGGGCGGTGGCATACAGGGCTATGCCTATTACCCGGGCGCTTCTTCGCTGGTTGACGGGTCAGTGATAATGTACAATGCCTTTGGAACAGTTGGTAACCTTAAATCGTACACCGACCGCAACAGGGTGGCCACCCATGAACTCGGCCACGGCTTTAACCTGAGACACACCTTTAACGCCACTACCGGTTGCACATCCGAAACCAATTGCAACACACAAGGCGACCAGTGCTGCGACACACCGCCCCACCCGGGCAACAACACCAGTTGCTTCACTCCCGAATGCTCCAGCACGCAGCAGGTGGCCAACTACATGGACTACACGGGCGAGGACTGTCAAGACATGTTCAGCCAAAACCAAAGCGACCGCATGCGGGCTACTTTCAGCAGTACAAGGGCGAGTTTGCTCAGTTCGCAGGGTTGTGTACCTGTTGCAAGCGGAGCCAATTCTAACTTAAAATTGATTGCCGGAGGCCAATGGCATTCTGTGACACTTTGTTCTGACAGTACAGTTTGGGCAACCGGATACAATGCTAATGGACAGTTGGGAGACGGCACAACTACAAACCGGCTTACGCCAGTACAAGTCACAGGCATTGCAAGTGTCATTGGTATAACTGCCTCAGGACATAATTCGTTTGCATTGAAAAATGACAGCACACTTTGGGCTTGGGGTGGTAATAATTATGGTTCACTTGGAGATGGAACAACCACAAGTCGAACCACTCCCGTTCAGGTAACAGGGCTTAGCAAAATTATTTCTATAGAGGCAGGGGTAACTCACACCTTAGCTTTAAAAAATGATGGAACGGTTTGGGCATGGGGTGAAAATAGCTTTGGCCAATTAGGCGATGGTACAACTGTAAATAAAAGCGCCCCGATACAAGTCTCCGGGCTTACCAACATGGTGGCTGTGGCAGCAGCATACTTATACAGCGTAGCTTTAAAAAACGATGGAACGGTCTGGGCATGGGGCCGAAACACAGGTGGGACTTTGGGCAACGGAACTAATACCGATTCTTATGTGCCGGTTCAAACAAGTATAAGTAATGTCAGCAAGATATCTGTTTATGGCGCCCACGTGTTGGCTTTGAAAAATGATGGAACAGTTTGGACATGGGGCTGGAATAATCTTGGCCAATTAGGCGATGGCACAACAACAGACTCTAACATTCCCGTTCAGGCATCTGGCCTGACAAATATTATTGAAGTGGCTGCAGGCAACCAGCATTCGATGGCGCTTAAAAATGACAGCACCGTTTGGGCTTGGGGAATAAATACCGATGGACAGCTTGGCATTGGTAATGTACCCTTGAACTCCACCGTACCTATTCAGGTAACAGGCATTTCTGGTGTTGTTGATATTGCAGCAGGCAACTCCTTTTCTATTGTGCAAAGGCCAACAGGGGATGTTTATACCTGGGGGATAAATGATTACGGAGAATTAGGAGATAATACAACCACCGACAGATATACTCCTGTTCAAATGCAACTTGGCTGCGCTGTGGGTTTTGGTATCTGCGGCATTTCTACAACTATAACAACAACTAACACCACTTGCAATGGGGGTACTGATGGCAGTGCAAATTTAACGCCATCCGATGGAGCAATTCCTTACAGTTACAGTTGGTCTAACGGAGCTACTACCCAAGACCTCAGCGGGATTGCTGCGGGAACGTATTATGTTACGGTTACAGACAACAATAGCTGCACTAAAGTTGACAGCGCTGTGATTTCCGAACCTGCTGGGTTATCACTCTCATTAAACACAACGAGTGCCACTTGCGTAAGTTGCACAGACGGCTCCATTGACTTAACCGTTTCAGGGGGAACAACCCCTTACACTTATTCTTGGTCAAATAGCGCAATAACGGAAGATATTAGTGGTTTAACGCCCAGCATGTATTACGTTACCGTAACCGACAACAACAGTTGCACTGCAATTGATAGTGCGCTTGTTGACAGTTGTGCTGGGGTTTCTATTTCGGTTTCTTCCACCAACGCCACCTGCAACGGCTGCACCGATGGCACAACTTCGGTAATTACACCTCAGTCGAATAAATTCAAACCGTATACTCCCACTTCCAACTACAATACTTTCTATGGTGGATATAATTTAAGCTATATCAATGACAGCAACTTCACCAACGGCACCATCTGGGGCAGCGGCACGCCTGATCCGTATGAACTGACAATGACCTTTACCACTGCTGTAAAATTAGATACGGTAAAAGTGAAGGGAGGGCAATTCAACGGCAATTTCAACATACCCATTGAAATGAAACTCTACCGCGGTACTTCCGGTGGCACGCTGCTCACTACCATCAATCCAACTTATACTTTAGATAAATATGGCTTTTCCAATACGGTAGGCAGCACGGTTTACACTTGGGTGATTAGGCCTGCAGCCAATGGGTATGCTTCCATCCGTGAGATCCAGTGCTTTGAAACACCGCCAAACAACACCTACACTTACCAGTGGAATGACGCGGGCAACCAAACCACCACCACTGCCACAGGGCTGGGCGCAGGAACGTACCATGTAACCGTTACCGACCAAAACAGTTGCACCGCTACCGATTCGGCCACCGTTACCGAACCGGCACCCTGTTTGCTTACCTTATCACTTTCATCAACAAATGCTACATGCAACGGAAGTAATGACGGCACCATAGATTTAACGCCTTCCAGCGGAACCACCCCGTATGCCTATTCATGGTCGAATGGAGCCGTTACCCAAGATATTAGCGGGTTAACAGCCGGGACCTATTACGTTACGGTAACTGATAACAATAGCTGCACAAAAGTTGATAATGCAACAATTACCGAACCCGCGGCAATTTCTCTTTCGTTAACAGCCACTAACGCCAGTTGCAATGGCTGCACCGATGGCTCGGTTGATTTAACCGCAACCAATGGTGTTGCGCCTTACACTTACAGTTGGTCGAACGGGGCTGCCACCCAAGATATTTCGGCATTGGCGGCAGGCACTTACTATGTTACCGTTACCGATAATAATTCCTGTACAACCACCGATTCGAGTACCATCACAGAGCCACCCCCTCCCTGCACCCCACCGAGCTTTACACTAACTGCCAGCAACATCACTTGCAATGCAGCAAATGACGGTTCTATTAATTTAACAGCAGCCGGAGCGGGAAGTTCAGGAAAGAAAAATTATACTCCTACTTCCAGTTACAACACGTTTTACGGCACTTACAACCTCAGCAAAATCAATGATGGTAACTTGGGTAGTGGAACGATGTGGGGAGGCGGCACACCCAATCCATTCACGTTGACAATGACTTTTGATTCAGTAGTTCAATTAGATTCGGTAAAATTAAAGGCGGGGCAGTTCAACGGCAATTACAACAAGCCCCAGCAAATGAAGCTCTACCGGGGAACCACAAGCGGCACGTTGCTCACCACGATTACGCCCACTTATACTTTTGACACTTATACTTTTTCAAATACAGTCACCGATTTGGTTTACACTTTTGAAATCACTCCGGCTACCAACGGTTATACTACTATCATTGAAATTGAATGTTACGGCAGCACCTCGGGTGCGAGTTACACCTATGCATGGACTGGGCCGAACAGCTTTACTTCAACCGCTGAAGACATTGCCAGCTTGGAAGTGGGCTGGTATTATGTAACGGTTACCGAAAGCGGCTGCAACGGCATTGACAGCGCACAAATTACCGAACCCACTGCGCTTGCCACCTCGACAACTGCCACCAACGCCACCTGCAGCGGTTGCACGGATGGCTCCATTGATTTGACAGCAAGCGGAGGAACCACGCCTTACACCTACAGTTGGTCAACAGGTGCTGCTACGGAAGACATTAGCGGATTGGCTGTGGGGTCTTATTATGTGACAGTAACTGACAACAATAGTTGCACGGCTGTAGATACTGCCTCTGTTATCTTATTGTCCAGCCCTGCTTCCCAGCTTGAAGCCGCATTGGAGCACACTCTCTATCTCTGCAGCGACAGCACAGCAAGGGCCTGCGGAGTCAATTCCAATGGTCAATTAGGCGATGGAACCACCGCTAACAAATCCACTCCTGTGCAGGTGATCGGGCTTACAGGGATTACCGCCATGGCGATCGGGGGGTCTCATTCCTTCTTTCTGAAAAGTGATAGCACCGTGTGGGCCTCCGGCCTCAATTTCTACGGCCAATTGGGTGATGGAACCACCGCTGGCAAGTCCACTCCCGTGCAGGTAAGCAGCCTCACAGGAATCACCGCCATTGCGGGTGGATTTTTTTATTCCCTCTTTCTGAAAAATGACGGCACCGTGTGGGCCTGTGGAAGAAATAACGAGGGTCAATTGGGCGATGGAACCACCGTTGACAAGTCCGCTCCCGTACAGGTGAGTGGCCTTACAGGGATTACCGCCATTGCGGCAGGAAGTTCCCATTCTCTCTTTCTAAAAAATGACGGCACAGTATGGGCCTGTGGAGAAAATACCTATGGCCAATTGGGAGATGGAACCACCGCTGACAAGTCCGCCCCCGTGCAGGTGAGCGGGCTCACAGGGATTACCGCCATTGAGGGAGGTAATAACCATTCCCTCTTTCTGAAAAATGACGGTACAGTATGGGCCTGCGGAAGAAATGACTATGGTCAATTGGGCGATGGAACCACCGTTCAAAAGTCCACCCCCGTACAACTGAGTGGGCTTGCAGGGATTACCGCCATTGAGGGAGGAGGTTTTCATTCCCTCTTTTTAAAAAATGGCGGCACTGTGTGGGCCTGCGGAACAAATGGCTCTGGACAATTGGGCGATGGGACCACCGCTGGCAAGTCCACTCCCGTGCAGGTAAGCAGCCTCACAGGAATCACTGCCATTGCAGGCGGAATGTACCATTCCCTCTTTCTGAAAAATGACGGCACAGTATGGGCCTGTGGAGACAATACCTATAGCCAATTGGGCGATGGAACCACCGTTAATAAATCCACACCCGTTCAGGTAATCGGCTTGTGCAACGTTGGCGCGCCCTGCACTCCGCCAACATTAACCCTTTCTACCACTAACGCCACCTGCAGCGGCTGCACCGATGGGGCGGTAGATTTAACCGTAAGCAGCGGCACTGCACCTTACACCTACAATTGGTCAACAGGAGCTGCCACAGAAGATATCAGTGGGCTGGCAGCAGGTACTTACTACGTTACCGTTACCGATGCCAACAGTTGCACGGCCACTGATTCGGCTGTTGTTTCCGAAGCGGCTTCGTGCAGCTTTACACTGTCCTACTCCAAAACCGATGCGAGCTGTGCTTCCAACAACGATGGCAGCATTGACCTCACCGTAAATGGCAACGGCTCCGGCCCTGGCGGTTTGGAGGCATACACTGCCACATCAAGTTACAACACTTTTTATTCGATTTACAATTTATCGTATATCAATGACGGAGATTTAACAAAGGGAACAATGTGGGGCAGCGGCACACCCAGTCCCTTTGAATTGATCATAACCTTCGGCAGTGCAGAACAAATTGATTCGGTGCGCGTGAAATGCGGGCAGTTCAACGGCAATTACAACAAACCCCAGCAAATGAAGCTCTACAGGGGTACTTCCAGCGGAGTATTGCTCACTACCATTACCCCGGACTATACTTTTAGCGGCTATGCGTTTTCAAACACAAGCAGTGATAACACTTACACCTGGGAGATTACGCCAGCAACAAGCGGCTACGCTTCCATTCTTGAAATTGAATGTTACAATGTTACAGGAGTGGTTACCTATACCTATGCGTGGGCAGGGCCTAACGGCTTTACCGCTTCTTCAGAAGACATTTCCAATTTGGAGTCAGGTGCTTACAATATAACGGCAACTGATAATTCCACCAGTTGTTCGCTAACCGAAAACATTAACATCATCAAAGACGCTGCGCCCATGTCGCTTTCATTCAATACAACCAACGTAAGCACTAACGGTGGCAGCGATGGCGCCATTGACATGACGGTGGCATGGACGGCACATACTTCCAATTACAACACTTTTTATTCCATTTACGATTTGAGCTACATTGATGATGGAGATTTAACAAAGGGAACACTGTGGGGCAGCGGCACACCCAATCCCTTTGAATTGACCATAACCTTCGGCAGTGCAGAACAAATTGATTCGGTGCGCGTGAAATGCGGCCAGTTCAACGGCAATTACAACAAGCCCCAGCAAATGAAGCTGTACCGGGGCACAACTGCCGGAACACTACTGACTACTATCACTCCCACTTATACCTATGATACCTATTCCTTTTCCAATACCGGAAGCAGTACCACTTATACATGGGAAATTACGCCAGCAACAAGCGGCTACGCTTCCATTCTTGAAATCGAATACTTTGAGGCAGGAGGAGCATCTACTTACACTTACTCATGGGCCGGGCCAAACGGCTTTACGGCATCCACCGAAGACATCTCAGCTATTCAGGCTGGCACGTATAATGTAACTATTACAAACATCTCAAGCGGCTGCGGGAAAACCGCCAGCGTTACCGTTACCGAACCGGTAGCTTTTACACCTCCGAATGAAAGTACCGAATTGCTCGAACCTGAGCAAGCAACTGTTTTGATTCGAGTTTATCCCAATCCAACTGATGGTATTTTAAACATCAACATTTCAGGGATTGCCGATAAAAATGCTTCCATTGTGATTTATGATTCCTTCGGAAGAGAAGTGTATCATTCAACTCCACAGCATCTTAACAATAATTATACAGATGCCTGGTATTTTAGCAATCAATTACCATCAGGAATTTATCTGCTGGCAGTACAAACCGGAGATAAGTTGTACTACCGAAAAATAATTCTGGAAAGGTAAGATGTAAAAAAGATAACGAAAACCCCCTCAACATTCTGAGGGGTTTTGTTTTGGATGACTAATGGGACTATGTCCGAACCGTTTTTATCGAGATTTGAAGCGATTATTCGACTTAAAGCGCTTTATCAGGCTGGTTTCGTGAGTACAAAGTACGGGGTTATTCTCTGATAATGGAAGGAAGATTGCGCTTAAAAACACAGGAATTCGTCATCATTTAAACACATGCAGCGCCCGCTGCTTGCCGCCAAATTCCTGTTCAACTTTCCCGCTTCAAGGTACGCGCAGTATTGTGCCATTATTGCGCTATTTCCTGAAAATACTGGAGTTTCATCCCTGTGAAATATCCCGCTTTGTGTACTAAACGGAATAAAAGCTGTTTTTTACTTTTGTTCCGTTTTTCTTTTCTTCTAATTTCATTGATATTCTTGGGGTTCAGCGAAACAGTTCATTCACATGCGGGGTTCGATAATCGGTAACGTTCCAAATTAACACTTACCATCCTTTCCCACCCCAAAACCCGCACAAAACAAGGACTTTGCAAGCCTGACCTGATTACCAGTTTGAAAATTTATTTTTGAGATCAGGCAATGGTCTGTTTCATGACAAAAAATTTATTTTATTTTTATAGTAAATTTGCTCACTTTTAGTTGAACCGAAACACAATATCAGATGGTCAGTATCAGTGTTTTTTGCACTCCTGATACAAATAAAAAGGAAACCGGGAATTAATCGAAATATTGATTCAATAAGCTAAGTTCTAAAACAGATATAATTACAAGATATAAATAACACATTCACTTTGGGCGTCTCTTTATGCCCGGTATGAGAGCATTTATATGTATTTTCGAACCAACCCATTCAATATCTATATTAATGAGTAGTCGTAAAAGAGAGCCGTTGGCAATAATTGGCATGGGATGCCGATATCCCGGAAATGCCAATACTCCTGAGGAATTCTGGAAACTGATATGCGATAAGAAAGATGCGCTTGGCGCAATTCCCGCGGACAGGTGGGATGCTGATGCCCTTTACGCTCCGGAATGGAGGCGAGCAGGAAAAATCAGCGTTAAACGCGGTGGTTTCATTAATGATGTGGATAAGTTTGATGCTGGATTTTTCGGCATCTCTCCACTGGAAGCAACACGCATGGACCCCCAGCAACGCATGTTGCTCGAGATTTCCTACGAGACTGTTGAAGATGCCGGTATAAGTCTCAATGACCTTAGCGAGACTCGTACTGCTGTTTTTATTGGTATTTCAGCACATGATTACGGTGACTTACAAAACACATCACAGGAAAGAGTGAACATCGGTTCTCATACCAATGTTGGCTCTGCACTCTGTATCACCGCCAACAGGATTTCTTACAGTTACAACCTGAAGAGCGTGAGTATGGCCCTCGACACAGCTTGTTCTTCTTCCCTGAATGCGATACACATGGCCTGCCGTGCGATCTGGGAAGGCGATGCCGATGCCGCTTTCGCTGGAGGAGTCAACTCCATCCTCAAGCCTGAGCCACAAATGGGTTTCAGTAAGGGCGGATTTCTTTCACCCGATGGCACATGCTATTCTTTTGATGAAAGGGGTAATGGTTACATCCGTAGCGAAGGTGCCGGACTGATCTTCCTTAAGCCATTATTGCAAGCAGAAGCTGATGGTGATAAGATCTATGCTGTGATCAGAGGTTCGGCTGTAAACCAAGACGGTGCTACCAAAGGAATTTCAGTACCGAGCCCTATCGCACAAGAAGCACTTTTGGAAGCTGCTTATGTTGATGCCGATGTTAGCCCACATGATGTGCAATATGTGGAAGCCCATGGTACAGGAACATTTGTTGGGGATCCCATTGAAAGTAACTCAATTGGCAAAGTAATCGGCAGGGAAAGAGAAGATATTTGTTACATAGGTTCGGTGAAATCAAACATTGGTCACCTTGAGCCTGCTTCGGGCATTGCCGGAATCTCCAAACTGGCCTTGGCGCTGAAACATGGCACCATTCCTCCGAATATTCACTTCAAAAAAGGGAATCCCAATATTGCTTTTGATGAGCTGAAACTAAAAGTGCCTACCGATTGTATAGCGTGGCCGGGAGCCGTAAAAACACCACGTTTCGGAGGCGTAAACTCTTTCGGTTTTGGTGGCTCCAATGTGCACATTGTGCTTGAAGATCACAAAGGATCTGTACCTGAAGGCAATAGTAAGGAAGGTATTATGGCATGTACAATCTCTGCGCGCAGTGGCGATGCACTTGAAACAATGGTTACAAATTTCATCGAGTTTCTGAAGGACAAAGACAACAAATCGAGTTTCAGTGACATCTGTAATTTCACGGCTACAAGAAGTTCACACCATGATATCCGCCTCGCGGTAGTCGCTGAATCAAAGGAGGAACTTGCAAACAACTTGCAAGTACACCTTGACGGTGAAACGTTGACGGAAATTGCTGAAGGTCGTGCCAACGAGCAGAAGGACAAGATCGTCTTCATATTCTCTGGCCAGGGACCTCAATGGTGGGGTATGGGACGTCAGCTCTACGAAAAGGAACCGTTGTTCCGTGAGTGGATCGAGAAGCTCGATAGTATGTTGTCGGTTCACACTGATTGGTCACTGATTGAGGAGCTAACCAAGGACGAGGAAAACTCACGCATTAGCGACACAAACATTGCACAACCGGCAATTTTCTCCATTCAAATTGCCCTGTTCGAGATGTGGAAAGCCATGGGTGTACATCCGGGAGCGGTAGTCGGACACAGTATCGGTGAGGTCGCTGCAGGATATGCATCCGGTGCATTGACACTGGAACAAGCCGTGTTGTTGATTTTCCACAGAAGCCGTGTACAGTTCAAAGCCACTGACAAAGGTCGTATGCTTGCTGTAGGTCTGCCTCATGAAGAAGCACTGGCACTGCTGAAAGGCAAGGAAGATCGCGTATCTGTTGGTGCAGTCAATGGCCCCGCAATGGTAGCCCTTTCTGGCGATACTGATGTGATCGAGGCAATTGCGGAAGAGCTGAATGAAAAAGATGTTTTTCACAAGCTGTTGGTGGTGAACGTTCCGTTCCACAGTCATCATATGGAACCGCTGAAAGAAGAACTACTTGCTTCGCTCGGTGATTTCCGACCGGGTAAGACAAAGATTTCATTTTATTCAACGGTAGAAGGAAAGATCCTTACCGGAGAAGAACTCACTCCAGCGTATTGGTTCCGTAACGTCCGYGAACCGGTGTACTTCACAGCAGCAGTAGAAGCACAAATCGAAGATGGTTTTGATACATTCATTGAATTAGGTCCGCATCCCATCCAYGCGATCGGCATCAACGACCTGTTGGCCAATAAAAAGAAAAAAGGACTGGTAATCCCCTCTTTGRGAAGATTGGAAGATGAGAAACGCACATTTATGTCTTCCGTTGCTCAGTTACATTGCTGGGGGGTAAACATCGATTGGAAAAAGTTCTACGGTGAGGATAACGGTTGGGTGAAGCTTCCGCGCTACCCATGGCAAAAGGACTCCTACTGGATTGAAACMAGTGAAGGWAAACGTGCCCGCATCGGATCTGTTACCTACGATCATCCGCATTTAACGCGCAAATCCACATCWGCAAGGGAGCTTAACAACATTTTGTGGGATATAACTTTAGATAAACGCACATATCCTTATATAGAAGACCACAAGGTACAGGGGCCTATCGTATTCCCGGGTGCCGGTCACGTGGATTTGGTCATAGGTGCTGCCAAAGCATCTTTCGGTGAGAAGTTTTCTTTCATAGAAGATGTCAACTTCGAAAACGCATTGTTTCTGCCAGATACCGGAGAGCCACCACATATACAAATGGATATCTCTCACGATGGAGGAAATTACTTCATCTATACCAAGCCGAAGAACCAGGCAGATGCGCAATGGACAATGTGTTCCAATGGTAAAATCAACCACATCGGTGATGAATTTAACGCCATTCCTGTTGATTTGGATGATGTGCGTACCCGCACTACTATCCCTGTACCGATCAAGCCGATGCATGATGAACTGCTGGAAAGCGGCCTGTACCTCGGCCCGAGTTTTCGCGGGATTAAAAAGCTGTGGAGAAGCGATGGTCACTGGGAGTCGTTAAGTGAGATTGAAGTACACGAAAGCATTCGTTCAGAATTCTTTCAGTTTAACATACATCCCGGTGTACTCGATAGTTGTTTTCAAACGGTATTCGGAATCTTCAACGAGCGTGATGACGTCAACAAGAAAATGGGGGTGTACGTTCCACGACATATCGACCGCATCAAGTGGTACAATGATGTTAACTCCTACAAACTGTATGTTCACGGTCGTTTGAGAGAATGGACTGATGAATACGCCCTCGGTGAGTTGTGGATATTCAACGAAGACGGTAGCCTTGTGGCCGAATTCCACGGATTCAAATCGCAATACCTCAAAGGATCGCGTGGTGAAACTGGTGGAGAACAAGATAAGTGGTTCTATGAGTATAACTGGAACCTTAAAGCCCGTGCAGACCAGGAAATGCTTAGAAATCCTGGCGAATACCTGCCTTCACCTAACGCCATTAATAAAGATGTTGATGAAACGATCCGGGAAGTAGTATCACGAGCAGAACAATCCGAATACTACGAGCAATATGAACCTGAGCAGTACAAACTGACGATCGGGTACATCTGTCGTTCGCTTAAAGACATGGGTATGTCTTTTGAAGCAGGAACAATGCTCAATGTTGAAGAGTTAATTGAGAAATTGAACATTGTTCAGGAACACCGCAAATTGTTCCATCATATGTTCAAGCTTTTGTGTAATGCCGGAGTTGTAAACGGCAGTGACGGCCACTTCAAGGTCATCGCGAAGCCTGATTTCAGGGATGTGTTTGCATGGATGGATGAACTCAATAAACATTATCCGCAATTTCACCACGAATCAACACTATTAGAGCGATGTGGTCCTGAGATTCAGGGCGTATTGCAAGGCAATGTCGATCCCATCGAATTAATATTCCCGGAAGACAAGTGGGATGCAATTGTACAGTATTACGTAGAAGGCTTTGCCTTCAAGAAGTACAATGACATTGCTGCACGTGCCGTAACAGAGCTGTTGAAAAACATTCCTGAAGACCAAACGATCCGTGTATTGGAAATCGGTGCCGGCACAGGAGGTATGACACAGGCTATGTTGCCATTGATGCCTGCTGACAGAACAGAGTACGTGTTTACGGATTTGTCACACATGTTCATGTTAAAAGCTCAGCAACGGTTTGCGAAATACCCATTTGTGCAGTATAAGATCATGGACATTGAGAACGATCCCGGTGATCAGGCGTTCGATCTGAACACATTCGACCTGATCATCGCATCAGATGTTATTCACGCAACACGGGACTTGAGCGTTTCTTTGGGTAATGCACAAAAACTGCTTGCCTCTGAGGGTGTGTTGATGATGCTTGAGGTAACCAACTCCCCGGTTTACCTTGACTTTATTTTCGGCATGACAGAAGGTTGGTGGTTGTATGAAGACAACGAAATTCGTACCGAACATGCTACTTTGCCACCTGAGAAATGGAAATCTGTGCTTGAAAGCAACGGATATTCCGATGTAGCTTGTTACAGCGATATCCCTGGTAACGAAATATCCTGTCAAAGTGTGATTATGGCACGGGCAGAAAAACTCAACCTATCGGTTGAAGAAGAAGATACTGCCAAAACAGACTCAGCCGATTGGTTGGTGTTTGCCGATGATAGCGGTGTTTCAGACAGGATCATAAAGCAGCTTGTGGCATTGAACAAGACATGCTACGTTGTGAAAAAGGGAGAACGTTTTAACCAGCTTTCCGACAAAGAATGTGAAATCCATCCGTTGTCACAGGATGACGCCAACACGGTGCTGGATTTTGTGTCCAACAAAAACAAGTTTGAAGGCCTGATTTTCGCATGGGGATTTGATCTTCCAGGCAACGATCAGATGAGTAGTGAAACCATTGAAAAGGCGGAAGAAGGCGGGTCCATCATGCTGATGAACATCATGAGGAAGCTGAATGAAGCACAGTTCAAGAATAATCCGAAAATCTGGCTTCTATCAAGCGGTGCGCAAACTGTTAGTGGCACACCTGAAATGGTCAACCTCGCGCAAGAGGGTTTGAGAGGAGTGAGCAGGGTGGTTGTCAACGAATTCCCGAACTATATCTCCACCATGGTTGATTTTAGCAGTCCCGTCAAGGATGAAGAAATCGAGGTATTTATTGATGAAATGTTTGCAGCCGACAGGGTGGACGAATTGGCTTTCCGGGGTAGAAAACGGTATGTCAATAAGTTGGAGCGTATTTCTACTGATAACATTGCGCAACAGGCAATGAAGTCCGTTCCCGCTGCAGGTTCCGCTTATGCAGCTACCATTTCCGAATACGGGGTGTTAGACAACATTGTATTGCGTGAAACAGCGCGCAAAAAACCTACAGCTGATGAAGTAGAAATTCAGGTAAAAGCTTCTGCTTTGAATTTCCGTGATATCATGATCGCCATGGGCTTGCTCTCTGACGATGCGGTAGAAGGCGGGCTATTTGGAAGAACATTCGGACTGGAGTGCGCTGGTGTAATTACCGTTGTTGGTGCGGATGTGAAAAATATAAACGTAGGCGATGAAGTGATGGCGACAGCTCCTTCGTGTCTGGGAGGATTTGCCTATCCGAAGGGTGTTCATGTTGTTCAAAAGCCGAAGAATATTGACTGGAACGAAGCTGCCAGCTTGCCGGTAGTGTATACAACGGCTTATTTCTCACTGGTACATCATTGCCGCCTTGAAAAAGGTGAGACAGTGTTGATTCATGCTGCCGCAGGTGGTGTAGGTATAGCAGCAATCCATATAGCAAATGCAATTGGTGCAGAAATTTATGCTACGGTGAGTACACAGAAAAAACGCGATTACATTGAAAGCATTGGCGTGAAACCGGAAAATATCATGAACTCGCGAACGCTTTCATTTGCGGATGAGGTGATGGAAAAAACAGGTGGCAAAGGTGTTGATGTGGTACTGAACTCCCTTTCCGGGGAAGCGATCTTTAAAAGCGTACGGTGCCTTTCCGCTTACGGACGCTTTGTGGAAATCGGTAAAACGGATATTTACCGAAACAGTAAACTTGGGCTGCAACCTTTTGGCAACAACCTGACATACTTTGGTGTTGATGTTGACCGTCTGTTCGAGCAGAAAAAGGAATTCGGAGGAAAACTCTTTCAGGATTCCATTGACTACTTTGTCAACCACAAATTCACCCCACATCCGGTAACAGTATTCCCGATTGGAAAATTGGCAGACGCATTCCAATACATGGGAGGTGCGCGTCATATTGGTAAGGTTATCGTATCGATGGAAGGGGAAGTGGATATCGCACCACCACAGGAAATTACATTTAAAGAAGATGGCACTTACCTGATAACGGGCGGTGCTTCCGGATTTGGTCTTGCTGTGGCAAACTGGATGACAACCAAAGGTTGCAAAAACCTCGTTTTGCTGAGCCGAAGTGGCACCAAAACCGAGGAAGAAGCAGCCGTTGTTCAGAAAATGCGTGATGAGGGTGTCAACGTAGCGCTAGCCAAAGGCAGTGTATGTGACCAAAGTGATATCGACCGCATATTTAAGGAGATTGCCGATACAATGCCTCCGTTAAAGGGTATTCAGCACGCTGCAATGGTGTTGGATGACGGCAGTATTCCGGAGATCAATCATGACCGGTATATGAAGGTATTCATTCCCAAAGCGGTTGGTTGTTGGATGCTGCATGAGAAAACGAAGGATATGGATCTCGATCATTTTGTTTCCTACTCTTCGATTTCTGCAATCTATGGCAACCCCGGCCAGGTGAGCTATGTTGGGGCAAATAGTTTTCTGGACAACTTCTCCCACTGGAGAAGAGCACAGGGTCTTCCTGCCACAACTGTCAACTGGGGCGTGATCGGTGATGTTGKGTTTGTTGCAAGAAGCGGTAATGTGGGAGGCCTACTTTACAAGCAAGGATGGAAAGCATTCAACCTATATCAGGCAACAGGCGTCTTAGAGCAGATGTTGCTTAACAACCCTGTTCAGCGAGTAGCAACGGATTCCGATTGGGAAATGATTGGTAGTTTCTTCCCGCATTCTGCTAAATCGAGCAGGTTTGCACACCTTGTAAACGAGAAAGAGATGAACGCTAGTGGTGCAGGCGGTACAGGTGATGGCGCCTTGAAATCGACATTGCTTGAAGCGAAAGCTGATGAACAGGTTGGTATTCTAATGGATCAGCTAAAGGATACGTTTGCTCGTGTGTTGGGCACTACAGCAAACAAGTTGGATGCCACCGAGCCGGTGACTAAGTATGGATTGGACTCACTTATGGCCAACCAAATCAGAAACTGGGTACAGAGCAACATTGCTATCGACTACTCGATGATGAAGATTATGAGAGGGCCTACGATGGAAGAGATGGCTACCCAAATTATTGAAGAACTAGCTGGTAGTGGAATGAATGGAACCGATGGAGAAGTGAAGAGCGAACTGGATAAGTGGGTAATCCGTACCAAAAAAGTGGATAATCCACGATTGCGACTCTTCTGTTTGCCATACTTTGCCGGTGGCGCYTCCATCTTTGGTGCATGGCATGAGTACTTGCCGGAAGATATCGAAGTTTGWGCGATCCAGTTCCCTGGGCGCGAGGAAAGGGGAGATGAAAAAGCTTATGATGATGTCTTYGAACTGGTTGCCAAGCTATCAGAAGTAATGGAGCCAYTGCTGACAGTKCCATGTGCATTTTACGCACACAGYTCMGGAGCCGGGGTTGCRCTGGAATTAGCGAGGTAYTTRCGAAGAGAGCTGAATGTTMAYCCGACACRCTTCATGRTAGGTGGATGGAGAGCGCCACATTTRGAWAGTCCATTCCAATTYCTGAATGCCATTGCRGATRAYGAAGTATATAAGGATAAAAACATTCCCAATATCAAAGACCAYYTACGTTCATTGGAAATCCCRGATTCCATWATCGATAATGAAGCGGTATTCAATGAAATGCTGCCAGCACTCAGAGCCGATATCCTGCTRGGTAAGAAATATAAATATTATGAGGAYGAGCCATTGGGTTGYCCACTTACTGCTTTTGCAGGTGTRGATGATACGGTATTTAACGAAGATCAGATCACTGAATGGAAGTCRCATACRGCTTCCGAATTCAACTATCGAACTGTGAACGGCAGCCATCTTTTCTGTAGGGATAACAAAGAGGAACTGTTGGAAATGGTAACAGAGGAGTTGGCGGAATTGGTGGAAGTTTAAGGGAATGAGGGGATAGCATATTCACGTATAAATGATGTAAAAAATGCTGGAAACACCCAACCTCTCCCAAGGACTGATACACTACTGGTGGGTGCCGATTCAGGATAATGGCAATTTCTTTGAAGAGTGTAAAGCTACATTATCAAAGAAAGAGCAAGAACAGATTTCTTTTTTCAAATTCAAGCGTGTACAAAGTGAACGGATCATCAGTCACGGTGCACTTAGGCTGTTATTAGGCAACTATTTGCGCATGGATCCTAAGAAAGTGCGTATCGCATCCCACAAAAAAGGGAAACCATATTCTGCTGATGATCCGAAGCTTTATTTCAACACCTCCCATTCAGGAGGCCGTTGTGCATTTGCTTTTTCCCGTGACCACGAGGTGGGTATTGATATTGAGAAGTTGCGACCGATGAAGGACGTTGATGAATTGATCGACAGGAACTTTACTCCCGTGGAGCAGGCGTATATTAACAAACTTCAAGATGATAAGCTTAACCGTTTCTTTCGGTACTGGACATTGAAAGAGGCTTATCTCAAAGCCATTGGGGAAGGCATGCGTTTGGCTCCGGATAGTTTGGAATTTACCATCGGTAGTTGTGGAGCAAAGCTGACCGGAACCTCAGGATATGTAGAACATGAAGATTGGTCTTTTCGGGAAATTACTCCGGAAATCGGTTACACCGGAACAATCGCATACCTGGGTAAAGATACCAATATACACCCCTTGACTATGTTACTATCTTATAGCAATATGTAAAGGAAAGAGCTTTGGGAATCGGATTTAGACTGTTTGTTGTTTTCGTGAAAGCTTATGCACTCGTACCCTTTTGGATGTTGTACAGGCTATCGGATTTTTTGTTTATAGTCCTTTATTACATCATTGGTTACCGGAAAGGAGTGGCCTCTGAAAATATTGCAAAGTCCTTTCCCGGGATAAGCTTGAAGGAACGTAAACGGATCATTAGGGGATTTTACAGGAACTTGTGCGATATCATTGTCGAGGGGTTCAAAGGGTTTACTATTACGGAAAACAGCTAAAAAAGAGGTACAAGTTCCTGAATCCAGAGGTTATGGGAAAGTACTACGAGCAAGGAATTGAGGTGATCTCCACCGGAGCACACTTCGCGAATTAGGAATGGGGGATAATGGCCGGAGCGGTCCAGTTTAATCATAAGATCGTGGCGTTTTACCAGCCGTTAAGAAACAAGAAAATCGATGCATTTATGCGAAAGAACCGGCAGCGGTTTGGTACCGAACTTATTCCCAAGGCTTGTGTCGCTGAACCATTTACTGCCGATAGAGAACGAACAACAACCTTTTTCTTTGGAGCTGATCAGAGCCCTTTGAGCCTGAAAACGGCACACTGGATGACCTTTCTCAACCAGGATACCGCGTGTATGACAGGGCACGAGTTCTTTGCAAAGAAGTACAACCTGCCGGTAGTTTATTTCGATGTGCAGCGGGCGAAACGTGGATTCTATACGGTAGAGCTTTCTCTGATTGAAGACAATGCCGCAGAAACAACACCCGGAGAGATCACCGAAAAATATACACGAAAGCTGGAAGAGATAATAAAGGCAAATCCGGAACACTATTTATGGTCGCACAGGCGGTGGAAAAGAAAGCGACCCAAGAAGATGTAATATATCAGGCATGATCCCTACCTAAAATATACGTCTCTATCCTAAATATGTAACATATATGGCAAAAGTGATTAAATTCGCTCGGCCAACACCTTAACAACCACACAATGATGGAAGTAACCAGAACTTTTGACCTCCTTGAACTGTATAAAACAAAGTATGCAAATAAGGAAGATGCGCTAGCAGGAAAAGAAAACCGTGAATGGGTGAAATACTCGTCCAGACAATACGTGGATTATGCAAATAATGTGAGCTGCGGGTTGTTGGCACTGGGAATCAAGCCGGGTGATATTATTGCTACTATCTGCAACAACTGCCCTGAATGGAATTTTCTGGACATGGGTATTGCACAGATCGGAGCGATACATCTGCCAATATTCACAACACTTAGCACCGGAGGGTATGAAGAGATATTAAAACACGCAGAAGCGAAACTCGTTATTGTTTCAGACAAATCACTCTACAACAAAGTAAAATCAGTAGCCGGGGAAATTGGCGCTGGTCTTTATTCGGTCAATCCCATTGATGGTGCGAAAAGCTGGAAGGAAATAGTTAATCTCGGGAAAGAGAATTCAAGTGAATTGCTTGGAGAAACGGAGAGGATAAAAAACGAGATCAAACCTACAGATTGGGTAACGTTGATCTACACTTCAGGAACAACAGGCAACTCTAAAGGGGTGATGTTGTCTCACCAGAATTTGGTAAGCACAGCAAAAGCTGCCGCACAGGTATTTAATCTACAGCCCAACCACCGGTATTTGAGCATTTTGCCGTTGTGTCACGTTGGTGAGCGAATGGGGTGTTACCAGACCCAGATCAGTGGTTGCAGCATCTATTATGCACAAAATGTGGGCACGATCGCCAGTGATCTCCTAGAAATAAAACCTCATGGCTTTGGCGCTGTTCCGAGAATTTTGGAAAAAGTGTATGACAAAATCATCAATAAAGGAGAGAAGCTCACAGGAATAAAGAAACGTTTGTTTTTTTGGGCACTTGACCTTGGCTTGGAATACAAGACGGACGGTGCAAATGGCTGGTGGTATGAGTTTCAGCTTGGGATTGCCAATAAGATTATTTTCAGCAAGTGGCGCGAAGCGATGGGCGGTAATGTTATATCCATTGGAATTGGCGGTGCGGCTTTGCAACCACGGTTGGAACGAGTATTCTGGGCCGCAGGCATTAAGCTTCTCAATATGTATGGTCTTACAGAAACTTCACCCATCATTACGATTAACAGGGGGCAGTCGCCCGACCTGCAATTGGGAACGGTTGGCGCAGTAATTAAGGATGTTGAAGTGAGAATAGCAGACGATGGTGAGATCCTATGCAAAGGGCCAAATGTTATGCTCGGATACTACAAAGACGATGATGCTACGAAAGCAGCCATTGATAAAGACGGTTGGCTGCATACTGGTGATATAGGTAAGTTAATAGACGGGAAATTTCTTAAGATCACTGACCGCAAAAAGGAGATTTTCAAACTGTCAAACGGCAAATATGTTTCTCCCCAGGCAATCGAAAACATCCTCAAAGAATCGATCTACATAGACCAACCCATGGTGGTAGGAGAAGGTGAGAAATTCACCAGCGCCATCATTTCACCTAATTTCGAAACTTTGAAGCAATGGTGCAAAGACAACAACATTGAGGTTGGTGACAAAAAAGAACTCATTCAAAAACCGGAGATAGCGAAATATTACAATGATATCGTGAACGGTTACAACAAATTACTCTCAAAAGATGAAATGGTGAAGCGATTCCGGTTGGTCAGCGAAGAATGGACGCCAGATACAGGTGAGCTTTCTCCAACACTCAAGTTGAAACGTAAAGTTCTTCTCGGCAAATACGGTGATGAACTGGCGAAGATCTATGGTAAGGATGTTGTTACTACTGTAGAAGAATAGAGTAAGTTACCAGACACTACGCAGCAACTCTGCAGCAATTAATTCTTCTGAATCTGCTCAGGCAACTCTTTTTTCAGCTTAGGGAAATAGAACAAGTGCTTGATGTAAGTGGGTTTCTCTTCACCGTTTACATTGTAAAACTCTTCGAGAAACGTGTTAAATATCTTCCGATCATTTTTAGCTTGTTCGATCGCCTCATCTGTAATATCAATAAATTCCATCGTTACCTTTCGTTTGGGAGAAAAGAAAATGAAGTTGGCAAAGAAGTAAAAGATACCTTTTAAATAGGTCGTCAGGAACACTGGTTTTGTGCCATCCCACGCCTTCGACCACATGCTACCCCATAAGCCACTAATCCGCACACCGATCACTCTCACATTGTCGGGGATCTGCTTCACCAGGGCGTATGCACTTTGTTTATTGCGAATGCGTTCAACACCTGACGAAGCAAGCTCTCCTGATGGGTAGATGATAACATTTCGACCTTCTTTCAACGCTTCCGCAACCTGGGAAGTGATGGTATCGAGCACACTGACATCCCTTTTTCCGGTTCGCAAATCACTGACCGACACAGCACCCCACTCCTTTAAAAAGAAATTCACCACCGGAATTTTAAAGAAACGCTCAGATACTACCGGTACGATTTCAGCATATTTAAATGTCTCAATCGCTATAATCTGAGGATCAATATGCGATTGGTGGTTGGGTAATATAAGTTTACCTCCTTTGGATTTGAGGAGATTCACCCCGATRATCTCMACATTATATCTCCTTGATAARATGAATTTATAGAGYAGACGGTAAAACCTCATTAACATAGTTGCAYTGTKATTGGATCGTKGGCAAAAATAGCAAACCAGTGATTATAGATTGCTGTATCCATGTATAGGATTGATGGAATGCCCAATTGCAAGTCAATTACTGGTAACATTTCAAAATATCACCTAATCAATTTTGATAATTTAGTAAAAAACTTCCCTTTCAAGAACTTGAGCTACTTGGGCTTAATTTGGCAACCGGCTTCCCTTTTAGTCCTGCTTCAACTAACCAAGCGATAAATTTTGCAAGCATCTCAATATCCTGATCTACACTCGCCTTCTCGAGTGATTCCATGTATCTTTCACGTTGTTCAACCGGAATCACAGTCCATGGATACCCTCCTGAAGCAAGCATAACATTCATTAAGAAACGTCCCATCCTACCATTCCCGTCCATATATGGATGTATAAAGACGAATACAAAATGCCCTAAAACTGCCCTTACTGCCGGATCGGGTTCATTCCTTAACAACTCAAATAGCTCAGGCATCGCATCCCTTACGGCTTCCTTGTTCAACGGAACATGCTTTGATTTTCCGATATATACTTGCCCATTCCTGTATCCGGCTAAATCAGATGGTTGTAACAATCCTACGGCAATGCTTGGTGCAAACAATTCACGGTACCAATCCCCATGATCTTCATCTGCAACTATTCCGGGGTTCTTTGCATTCAAAATCTTCTTAACACTTTCGTGTAC
>NVWW01000071.1 GCA_002746335.1 Flavobacteriales bacterium
GGTCAAAGGTCATATCACCCAAAGCATCAATTGCCAGATGAGCGCTGCTTTCAGARACAACTACGGTACCWGAAGCATCGGGCAAGGTGATGGTRTTTGCACCGGTTGGATCAGTTACAGCAATRGTTGTTTCAAATGCATTAACCGTAGCACCTTCAAGYACCAATGGGCTGGCCCCTGCRACAGTACCTGTAACWGTAATGACATCAGCWGCAGCGTCACCYAGGGTMACATTACCATCAAGTGTTGTTGCACCGTCTGCATCCAGTGTRCCRTCKGTATGGACATTACCTGTTGCRTCRGCYACGGTGAAWGCAGTTGCATCCATTGTCAAACCACCATTCAATGTGGCGGCTCCCGTTCCGGTGATGGTTCCTGCAACCTCCAGATCTCCTTCCACATCAGTGATTACACCGACATCTGCAATTTCTACTCTTGTGGCGGTAACAGCTCCCAATGTTAAGGTCGTTGCTGTTTCGGCATCAATGATGTCRGMGTTGAGACCATCAGCAGTGATGGTAAAYGCCCCTGCATTCCAGTTGGCMGTCAATGATTGTGTGCCATCCCTGAGAACGACATTGGARCTAAGGGCTATGGTRCCAGAAGCATCSGGYAAAGTAATGGTGTTTACTGCYGTTGGATCGGTTACCGCTAAAGTAGTCGTATTRGCATCTGCAGTAGCCCCATCCATTACAACRGGYCCTGCACCTGCCAAAGTTCCCAACCCKGTRATTTGAGTTTGGTCAAAGGTCATATCACCCAAAGCATCAATTGCCAGATGAGCGCTGCTTTCAGAAACAACTACGGTACCTGAAGCATCGGGCAAGGTGATGGTATTTGCACCGGTTGGATCAGTTACAGCAATAGTTGTTTCAAATGCATTAACCGTAGCACCTTCAAGCACCAATGGGCTGGCCCCTGCAACAGTACCTGTAACAGTAATGACATCAGCAGCAGCGTCACCCAGGGTCACATTACCATCAAGTGTTGTTGCACCGTCTGCATCCAGTGTACCGTCTGTATGGACATTACCTGTTGCGTCAGCTACGGTGAAAGCAGTTGCATCCATGGTAAGGCCTCCGTTGAGTGTTGTGGCACCGGTTACAGTTAAGGTAGTTAAAGTTCCGGCTGCAGGCGTGGTTCCCCCAATTACTGTATTGTCTATTGTTCCAGAGTTAATATCAGCGCTACTGATGACCACATTGCCTGTTCCGTTGGGCGTGAGGTTGATGTCTCCATTCACATCAGTTGAAATAATGCTGTTGCCATCTATGTTGATATTGTCAATGTTTAGGTTCCCCCCGGTAATTGTACCGGTAGTGGTAATTGGCGAAGCGCCATTATCAATGCTTCCGAAATTGGAAGTGATTGATCCCGCATCTACCGCACCTGTTCCAGTAATTTGAGTTTGGTCGAAAGTCATATCGCCCAAAACATCAATTGCTAAATGTGCGCTGCTTTCAGAAATAACTACGGTACCTGAAGCGTCAGGTAAAGTAATGGTATTATCAGCTGTTGGGTCAGTTACAGCAATGGTAGTTTCGAATGCATCGGCTGTAGCGCCTTCAAGTATGATTGGGGTTGCTCCAGCCAAAGTTCCCAATCCGGTAATTTGCGTTTGGTCAAAGGTTAAATCTCCTGCTGCGCTAATGGCTAATTGAATACTACTTTCAGAAACTACTACTGTGCCACTGGCATCGGGGAAAGTTATGGTATTGGCACCGGTTGGGTCAGTAAATGAAAAAGTGGTGTAATTCCCGTCATCGGTTGTTCCTTCAAAATTCATTGGACTTCCGCCAAGAATTTCTCCTGTTAAAGTAAGCCCATCAGTTGCCGCATTTCCGAGTGTTACATTTCCATTCAATGTTGTGATTCCATCAACATCTAAAGCTCCATCGGTATGAACATTTCCTGTCGCATCGGCTACGGTGAATGCAGTTACGTCCATTGTCAAGCCGCCATTGAGTGTTGTGGCACCGGTTACAGTTAAGGTAGTTAAAGTTCCGGCCGCAGGTGTGGTTCCCCCAATTACTGTATTGTCTATTGTTCCAGCATTTATATCAGCGCTGCTGATGACCACATTGCCTGTTCCGTTGGGTGTGAGGTTGATGTCTCCATTCACATCAGTTGAAATAATGCTGTTGGCATCTATGTTGATGTTATCCACATCGAGCTGGAGAAATTTGCCTTGGCCGTTGACATCCAGCAAGGCACTCGGGCTTATCGTTCCTATACCTACATTTCCGTCAGGTTGGATATGAAAAATCCCATCCTGAGCTTGAGTGAGTCCTATATGAAAATCAGAATTTGCAGGGGTTGCAAGATTCCTGACTGAAATGTACCATTGCTCTGATTCTGCATTTATTTTAATAAATTCATCGCCACCGTCATTATCTACAGCTCCTCCACCTACTTCTACGTCACCACTAACGTCAAGTGGTTGGCCAGGACTGGAAGTTCCAATTCCAACATTTTTATTTACAATTAAGGTATCAAAGTTTCCGTAATCAGCCCAGATAGAATCAAAAATAGCGTTGTCAATATTCGCATAATCTCCCCAAAGCGAATCAATCGTGCCATAAGGAGAGCTTAATGTATCTGCATAAATGTAATCAGCATTTACAGAATCCAGCACGATGTTGCCAATGTTGGCATATTGGCTCCACAATGAGTCAATAGTCCCGTATGGCGAGTACAGGGTATCAAAGTTTCCATAATCCGACCAAATTGAGTCGTTAACGATGTTATCCACATTAACATAGTCGCCCCATAGTGAGTCAATGGTTCCGTATGGCGACACAAGTGTGTCAAAGTTTCCATAATCCGACCAAATTGAGTCGTTGACGATGTTGTCTACATTAGCATAGTCACCCCATAGCGAGTCAATGGTTCCGTATGGCGATACAAGGGTGTCAAAGTTTCCATAATCCGACCAAATTGAATCGTTAACGATGTTGTCCACATTAACATAGTCACCCCACAGCGAATCAATGGTTCCGTATGGCGACACAAGGGTGTCAAAGTTTCCATAATCCGACCAAATTGAGTCGTTGACGATGTTGTCCACATTAGCATAGTCACCCCACAGCGAATCAATGGTTCCGTATGGCGAGACAAGTGTGTCAATATTAGCATAATCTGCCCATATCGAATCAGCAATCAAATTGTTCATAATGAGGTTAGTGATTTGGGCGTAATTAGCCCACATCGAATCAAATGTTGCATAAGGTGAATTAAGTGTATCAAAGTCACCGTAATCTGCCCAAACGGAATCTCCTATGATATTATCAATATTGGCATAATCTCCCCAAATCGAATCAATGGTACCGTAAGGCGAACTTAAAGTATCAACATAAATGTAGTCAGCCCATAATGAATCATTGACCAAATTGTCAATTTTTCCATACTTGCTCCAAAGAGAATCAATGGTTCCGTAAKSWKTMWMYAAWKTRTCRRTWTWGMYRTAATCMSYCCAARYWGARTCMAMAAYTRCATTGTCAATATTWGCRTARTCWCCCCAMAKSGAATCMAYWGTTCCRTAAGGTGATTTTAAKGTGTCTGYATAGAAATAATCTGCCACGCCCGAGTCAAGCATGGCATTTTTGATGTTAGCGTAGTTACTCCAAAGTGAGTCAACTGTRCCGTAAGGAGTGTATAAAGTGTCGGAGTAAACATAATCGGCATTAACCGAATCCAAGACAATGTTGTCAATTTTGGCGTAATTACTCCACAGCGAATCTATTGTGCCATAAGGTGTGTATAGTGAATCCGTATAGGTGTAATCTGCCCATGATGAATCAAATACTGCATTGTCAATGTTGGCATAATCTCCCCAAAGCGAATCAATGGTTGCATAAGGYGTCACCAGCGTATCGGTATAAATATAATCTGMCCAAATCGAGTCACTCACTTGGTTGTCGATGTYGGCATAATCACTCCAGATGGAATCGAAAACCGCTTTCTTGATTTCCCCGTATTTCACCCAAACRGAATCYGCTTSYARGTCAGAGGTTTTCAATCTATCAGTCAATTCGATGTAATCAGCTTTTATAGAATCACCGGGAAGCCAGTTGGTGCCATCCCATACAATCGTATTGCCGTATTGAATGCCTGCTTCAATTACATTACTAATATCTTCCAGCTTCAGGTACGGTAATCCCGAACGCAATACTGTGTCGGCAACCATAGCATAAGGCATATTTAGCAATTGTGTCACTCCCATCTGTTTCAAGCCAAAACCGAAATCTACTTCCACCTCAAGAAAATGAACACCTGTTGCCCAAACGATGTCAGAAAAATTCAGTGAAAGTCCCGCACCTGTGTTTGTGCCTTGCCCTATTACAATGGTAAACAAGCCAAAGCCGTTGGTAACTACTGTGTTCATTTCTTGCCATTGTATTGTGCCGGCAGCGTTGTTTTCACGCACACTCAGTTGCACATTGATGTTTTTATTAGCCAGAATATCCCCATTGGCATCACGGGCTATGGCTTGGTAGTTAAACCCCTGCGGAAGATTCTGTGCCAAGGATTCTTGGCTGAAAAAGAATGTCAGGATAAGTAAAATTAAGCTCAAAGTTCGTGCAAATGTTTTCATAACTTTGGGGAGGTTTCAATTAAAAGAAAAATATAAAAAGTGTGTTTTCTAAGTTCGTTTTATTTGTAAATATGTACCCAAGCATCTGAAAAACCAGACTTACGAATGTTTTCCATTTCTTTTAATGCCACAGGCAAATTGCTAAATTGTTCCAGGTAAACGAAATACCAGTTTTTCTTCGTGTTGTGTACTACCATGACAGTATATCCCTTTTCTTTTAGCACTTTTTGCGCTCTTTTGGCATGATTCAAAACCCTGAATGATTCAACTACCACGTAATATCCTTTTTCCAGAGTAACGGGTGTTTCGTTGCCATTATCTTTTCCGGAACTAATCACCTTAAGTTCTGGTTCAGAAGCTTTACTGCTTTCTTCTTCGGCAGGGGTAGTGGTCTCACTCCCTGTAGCGGCACTTTGCGTTATAGGAACATCTCGACTTTCTGTACTTACTTGTGAGCTACTTATGCCTTTTTTCTTCAGGTCATCCAGCCTTTTGCTCAAACCATCAATGTCATTTTCCAATTGGTTGATTTTCTGGTCTTTCTTTTCGAGTTCTGCATTGGATAAGTCATTCAAATTATCAATTTTACTGTTTAAGCTGTCGAGTATTGCCGCTGTTTTTTCTTGCTGCTCTTCTACCCATTTTTTGAGCTTATCGTCTTTTTTCTTGTTCTTCCCGAATTGAATGCCGAGAAACACTTCGTGACTGCCCGATGTGTGGCTGGCAATTTTACCCATTGGCATTTCGTAGGTATAGCCAAAGCTGAATTTATCGTATAAATCAACCCCGAGGATGCCGACTATACCAGTACCTTTACGGTATAGCACACCGCCCCACAGCATGTTTTGCCAAAGCGCCAGTACTCCAACATCAAAATGGAAAGGTGAATTAGCTGCATAGCGCACCATGGCAATGGGTTTGAGAGAGAGCGTGTCTTCTTTAAGATCATATTGATATGAAACATTTGCAAGATAGTGACGGGCATGCTCATAGGTGATGTTGGTATTGCCGTCCATTCCCAGTGTGAGCGGGCTTTCAATTAATTGAGGTACGGCAACGCCTATGTCAAGCCCTTTCCAGTTATACCGTAATCCAAAGCTTCCATCAAACGTAGTTCCGTTTATTTCCGAGCCTGATAATAAAACCTGGTCATCTACATCATCTACATCCACATTGGCTAAATTTAAACTGAACTGTTCTATCTGACCTTCGATGCCAAAAGTGAGGTTGTGTTCTTCTGCCAGTGTAATCCCATAATTGTAGGACAGGCGGCCATTAAATCGCTCGATAATGTCGGTTTGGTCAACGGTAAATATGCCGCCCAACCCCATATTATCGGAAATAGGCCCGTTTAACGAAATGTACCTGCCAAAAGGCGCACCTTCAATGCCCACCCATTGCTTGCGCACACCCGCAAAGGCCACCACATTTCCGTTGCTGCCTGCATAAGCTGGGTTGTTAAAATAAGGATTAACCAAATATTGGTTGCTGATGTTGATTTGCTGCGAAAAACCAGTTGTTGCAACCAATAGAATTGAAAAAATAATCGTTATCTTTTTCATAATAAATGAGTTTTATCGAACAAGAGTAATTGCCCCGCTGAATGAATTGGCTTCGTTATCACATTTGATTATGTAGTAATAAGTATCCTCGGGTAGTGGGTTGCCGTTATAGGTGCCTCCCCAATCATTTTGATAGCCTGTTGATTCATAAACCGCATCACCCCACTTGTTGAAAATCAAGAACTTGCAATCGGGGAACATGCCGATGTTGCGCACTTTCCAAACATCATTCATGCCGTCACCGTTGGGAGTAATCATATTGGTGGCATCCACCCAGTAGTCGTCTTTTACATCCACTACTACGGTTTTCTCTACGCTGCACCCGTTTGACCCAGTTCCTTTAACGGTATAAGTGGTTTTTTCTGTGGGTGAGGCCATAGGTGTTTCACTGCTTGCGTTATCCAAAGATGCGGAAGGTGACCATGTGTAACCCGTTCCGCCCGAAGCATACAACTGAATGCTGCTGCCTTTTACCACAAACGTGTCAGGAATAACGGAAATAGTGGGTGCAACGAGCGCTGCTATTTCAACGCTGTCACGACTTACACATGCATTGTCATCTGTTGCCACCAAGAAATACCAATCGGCACTGCCAATCTCCAGCGTATCGCCCGAATCTCCTGTTGACCAGAAAAAACTGCTCGCATTAGTAGATGCAATTAAAATGGTCGAATCCTGGTCACAAATCAAGCTGTTGCCGGCTAATATAATCGCCACTTGCGGCAATGAATAAACTGTGGCGGTGGAGGTAGTAGTATCTATGCAGCCATTGTCAGCAGTTACAATCAACTGTGTGTTGGAAGTACCTATAGTAGCATAAGTGTGCTGCGGGTATTGTGCAGTGTCGGTGCTGCTATCGCCAAAATCCCAGCTATAAGTAATTGTGCCCGATGAGATGGTGGATTGGTTGACAAACACATTGGCATTGCCCAAACAGACGTTAGTGGGAGTATATGCCGCAACGGGTTGTGCCAATACAATCACTGATTTGTAAGCCGTGCCGGTGTCGCCTGCATCGGTAATGACTTGCAATCCAACATTGAAGGTGTCTGCTTTTCCAAATTGATAATTAACAACTGCGCCCATCGCATTGTTGAACTGGCCATTGCCAGTGAGGTCCCATAGTTCGGAAATGATGCTATCGCTAGTTGTTATTTGATCCGATAGCTGAGTAATCGACCCGTAGCAAACCGTATCAGTAGTAAAATCAACCGTTAGCTGTCCTTTGCTTAAGGCAGCAATAAATAAGCAATTGATGAATAATGTTATTCTTTTCATATTATTTGGTTTGAAAAGATGAAGTTACATTCTTATAATTTTGAATTCGCTGTGCTTTTGGCCACTTTGCTCGAGCACACGAACAATATAAATACCCGATGCCAGCCCATTCACATCCAGTGAATAGACTTGCAAGCCGAAACTCTGCGTGAGTAATACAGGAGGTTTCGTTAACCGGCCGTTGATGTCGTAAATATGTATTTGGTAGTTGTTGTTCTCAGGTGTGGAAATGCTGATGTTGAGTTGTGAATTGAAAGGATTGGGATAAAGTGTTATGTCTGACACAAAACCGGCATCTTCATTAATAAAAGAGATAATGTAAGGCGTGGGCTGTTGGAAACCCTGTGTTAGAAAATGGTCACCAGTTGAATAGGTTTCGGTCATCAATTCCGAAACGGTAAAAGAAATACTGTTTGAGCCGTTGCCAAAAAAACCACCCCCTGCCGAAATCACGGCTGGACTGATGGATTGCGCTTTGCCAATCAGTGGAAAAAAAACGGTAAGAAATAGTAAAAACCGTAGTGATTTTACCATAGGCAAATTGATTTTATACAAAAAAAGACAATGCAGCTACCGCTATTTTGGTAAGCTGCAAGGACTTGTCAACAAAGGCGTGTTTACGGGAGGGCTTTCAAAAAGGTTTCAAAAATGCTTGCTAACAGCTGTTAATCAGGTATTTCCTCTAATTTATCTGCTGCTTTTTCTTTGTAGAATCCGTCTATTTCAATGACTTTTTGCAGGGCTTTTCGGGCGCGCGTGTTGTCGCTCACACGCAGGTAGGTTTGGGCTTCATACCATTGGGCTTCTTCAAAGAAAGCCGAGTTTTGATTTTGCAAAACATTTGAAAAATTTTCAAGCGCTTTGTTGTTTTGGTTAAGGGAATAATTGCACAACCCCGAATAAAAATAAGCATTTTCATTTCCTGGAAAGTATTGAAGGATGAAATCGAATTTTTCCAATGCCAGGGTGTATTTGCTATTGTGGTAAGCAGCAATTCCTTCTTTCAAAATATCATCATAAGCAACTTGGATGGTTTTTTCTTCGTTGCCTTCTTCGTCTTCTTTTCTTTTTTCTTTGCTTTCAAATTGAGCTTCCAACCCACTGAGTTCTGCAACAACTTGGATTGAATCAGTAACATGTTCAACAGAATAGTCCGCCACTTTATAGTCCTTACCTTCTACTGGCACGAATTTATCTACAGATTTTTTTCTGGAAGATTTGCTAACGGATTTCGCAGGAGCCACTTTTGCGGTTTCGTTGCTTGGTGTAAAATAATAAATAGCATCGGGCCTTATCTCGGCTTTTTCTTCTTCGGGAAGTTCGGCATCTGCTGTTTCTACCGCAAATGTTTGGTTGACAGCAGCGGCAGGCGCTGTTGCAGAGGGCTGTTTTTCTGCCTGTTTTTGCGTGCTTTCTGAAATGACTACTGCGCCTTTCAATGCTTTTTCTACGGTTGATTCAACGGTTGTTGTGTAACTGTCTTCCACAAACTCACTTTCTGTGTCGCTATCGGGTTCTGCATCAGACCAAGAGATTGAATTGCCAGCCATTTCGCGAGATACTCCTCCTGTAGCTGTTACTTCATCAGCTAATTTTTGATTTCGCTGTTTTGATTTTTTGCCTGAAATTGGTAGATCATCTGCGCTTTCATTTTTAAATAAGGCATCCGCAACAACTGTGCGATAATCTTCGGTTTCTGTTTTGAGTTCTTCTTTGGTTTGAATTTCTTGCTCGACTACACGTTCTTTTAATTCTGTACTTTCTTGTTTGTCAGCCACCTCTTCTTCATTTTTGTTGAGCGTTCTTTCTATTTCTTCTGTGTCTTCTGCAACGGTTTCATCCACAATGGCTTCATCATCCTTTGATTCCTTTAATTCTGTTTGTTGCGCCAAGTCGCCTTCTGAAAGGGACTCTTTTTTATTGAAAATGAATACCGAAAGAAATACAATGCCTACAAAGGATGCGGCCATCAATACCCGATACAATACTTTTTTGTTGGATGTTTTTTCTTCGGAAGCAGTGAGCGTAGCAACTTTTGAATCGAGTTGTTCCAAAACACCGGCAGTGGGCGGAAACAGGGCAAATCCTTCTGCCGCATCGGAACAGAGTTCACATTCAAGCAAATGCTTTTCAACATGGTGCTTTTCTTTGGCCGAGAGTTGATCCGCGTGGTACTTCTCCAGCGTTTCGGCTGAAAGGCAGTGGGTCTCAGCGAAGATTTTATGATGTGAAGATTTTTCCATGTTCGGTAGTTAAAACATTTTTCAAATTTCTTTTGCCATTTTGAATGTAGCTCTTTACCTGTTTCTGGTCATATCCCGTAATTTCGCTTACTTCCTGATAGCATTTTTCTTGAATATAAAACAGTTCGATGCAGGCCATTTGCTCTGGTTTCAATGCTTGGATGGCATCTTCCAACGAGCTTATCTTTTCTTCTTTTTTTTCTGTATCTTCATCTTCCACAACTTTGAGCGAATGGCTGTGGTTGTGAAAATCGGCATCTTTTTTCAGCATGGTCTGCTGCTCTCGCAGTTCCATCAGGCAATAGTTTTTTGCCACCATATAGAGCCACGACTTGAAGTTTTTCACATCGTGTTTTTTCAAATCGTCCATCAGTTTTTCAAAAATGCCAATGACCGCATCCTGACTGCTCATTTCGCTTTTCAAATACTTTAGGCATAAGCCATAAACCAAATGGGAATAGCGCTCAAACAAAACCCCCAACAGGTTTTTATTGCCCGTGCTGCGGTATTCGAGTAGCAGCTCAGCATCAGGGCGTTGGTTATTATTTTTCTTTAATGAAAAAATCAATTGTGCTGTTTATATGGTAAAAGTACAAAAACCGTGCTTTGATCACCTTGCACTGCTTCTTTCATTATATAACTCAAAATAACTCTTGGTTTCCACTACTACTACTCCGCCTATCAGATCTCCATATTTTGCAGGCACTCCGCCTGTGTAAACTGTAATCTCGCCCATGGATGATGAAGGAATCATCGCGGTTTCATTTCTTAGTTTAATGCCGTCAACAATGTATTGAATGCTGCCGGAGCGCGCTCCTCTGAAATGAAGTGGCTGATTATCATCGGCCTGATATACTGCAGGAACCACTGTAGCAATGAGGTTCTTCAAATTTTTTGCTTTTGGATGGTTTTTGATTTCCGCAGGCAAAATGGTCATATTGCCAGTGTCTTCAGGTTTAATTAATCGCTCTTTATCCGAGAAACGCTCTGTTTTTACTTCAACTATTTTTAAGGTAATGGTAGAATTGATAAAAAGGTTATCCAAAAAAGTTATCTTGTCTTTATTTACACGCACATCTTCTAATTTATAGGATTGATAGCCAATAAAAGAGACATTCAAATCGTAAATGCCTGCATCAAGAGGTTTGAGCTTAAAACGTCCGTCTTTATCGGTGCTGGCGCCCACCACTAATTTACCKATTTTGACAAAAACATTTGCCCCGGGCAATGATTCTTCGGTTTCCRAATCAAAAATTTTCCCGTGGATTTCTCCTTGCCCAAAAGCACAAGAAGCTACTAATATAAATAAAAGAAAAACCAGCTTTTTCATGACTTGCATCTTTAAATGGTTTTAATATAGATGCAAATCCACACTGGATTCCACAAAAANGAAGAAAAAAGTAAAAAGGAAAAAATRTTTAAAGTTCTTCAGCCACTACCTCTTTCACTTCGGGAAGCATCCGCTCGAAAAGMCCTTGAATGCCTGCTTTTAGCGTAACCATTGAAGAGGGGCAGCCGCTRCACGCACCYCTTAGAATAACGGTCAACACTCCATCATTAAAGGATTTGAAATGAATTGCCCCACCATCCTGCTCAACTGCCGGGCGGATGTAATCTTCCAGAATTTCAACAATTTTTTCTTCGATGTCAGTTTTTGGAACTATTTCTTCAAACGAATCTACCGTTGGCTTTTCACTTAAAGTAGTTGGCTGATTGGCAAAAATCGATTGGCCTGAGCGCAAATATTGCTGTACGTATTCGCGCAATTCAAGCGTAACATCTTCCCATTCAATGATGTCGTTTTTAGTTACAGAAATGAAATTGCCGGCAATGAAAATACCCGTCACAAAAGGGAAATTGAAAATTTTAGCCGCCAATGGCGATGCTTCAGCTTCTTCAGGTGAAGTGTATTCAACGATTGCCCCGTTTTCAATCAATAATTGATTGGCTACAAATTTCATCGTTGCCGGATTAGGCGTGCTCTCGGCATAAACAGTAGTGGGAATGGATTGAGTTTCCATATAAAAACTTTTTACAAAGGTACGAAAAGTGTATCTTGTTGTTAAGCTGAGCGCAGCGAAACATCTTTTAGATGCCATGTTTGCCTGCAAGCAGGTTCGCTTCGCACAGCATGACAAAGCGGTAAAAGCATAAATTTGCTGAAATTTTCCCAAATGGCTATCATCAAACCCGTCAATGGCATTTCTCCGAAATTTGGCAAGAACTGTTTTTTCGCTGAAAATGCAACAGTAGTAGGTGATGTGCAAATGGGTGATGACTGCAGTGTGTGGTTTAATGCGGTGGTGCGAGGCGATGTGCACTACATTAAAATCGGTAACAAAGTGAATGTACAGGATGGAGCCATTATCCACGGCACTTACCCCTCTGCGCCAACCAACATCGGCAACAACGTAACCATTGGTCACAGCGCCATCGTACATGGATGCACGGTGCATGACAACGTGCTCATTGGCATGAGCTCAGTTGTGCTTGACAATGCAGTTGTGGAAGAACATTCCATTGTGGCTGCCGGAGCGGTGGTGTTGGAAAATACAGTGGTAAAATCAGGGACAATCTATGCAGGCGTACCCGCCAAAAAGGTAAAGGAGTTTGATCCGAAAAAGTTTGATGAAGAAATAAAGCACGTTGCCAATCTCTATGTGAAATACGCGGGATGGTTCAGGGAGTGATGAATTTAGAATCGGGAGTTAAGAATGAAAATCATCCCCAAATGTCTGCCTTCCTCAAATGGATTTCACCTTTGAAGAAAATTCGGGTGCTTTCTTCAAAGGCTTTGGTATAATCGGAGACAAAAAAGCGGTGCTTGGGAGAAGTAGCTTGGCTTGAAAGCAACTTCTTTTTCGTCAGCTTTGTTTTCACAGCTTTAGCTACAATTTCAGCAGAGTCAATGATTTCCGTTTTTTTCTGGTAATATTCGTGCACTTCTTTTTTAATCAAGGGGTAGTGAGTACAGGCGAGAATCAATGCATTGATGTGCTGAATTGAATTTTTCGATAAATAATTGTTGATAATTGTGCGGCTGATGTAGTTGTTGAAAAACCCCTCTTCAATCATCGGAGCAAGTAGTGGGGTTGCCAGTGATGTTACATTGAGTTTTTCATTCAATTTATTGATTCTGCGCACATAAACCCTCGAGTTGATGGTTCCTTTGGTGCCAATCACCCCGATTTTTCCTTTCGGGTATTTTACCGCAACATAGCTGGTAACGGGGTCAATTACATTCATCACAACAGCATTTTCTCCAACATGCTTTTTAGTCGTGTTAAATGCTACCGATGATGCTGTGTTGCAGGCAATGATGACCGTTTTGCATTTTTTTTCAAGCAAAAAATCTGCAATTCTATGTGAGTAATGGCGAATGGCCGATGCTGATTTATCGCCATAAGGCAAATGGGCTGTATCTCCAAAATAGATTAAATTTTCTTTCGGAAGAATTCTCCGGATGGCATTGGCAACGGTCAGGCCGCCAATGCCCGAATCAAAAATGCCTATGGGTTGGTTGGCCTTCATCTTTCAGGCACAAAAAAAGCACCCAAACGGATGCTTTATATTGTTATCATTTTGCTTTGCCAACGGCATATCGTGCCGTTTATGCTATTCAATACCGAGTTGTTTTTTCACCAACGGTAAGATGTCATCTCCAGAGGGCGAATGAATCAGCACTCCCAAGCTGGAATCGAAAACATAAGAGTAACCATTCTTTTCAGCTACTGCCTTAATAGCCACTTTAGCCTTGTCAATAATGGGCTGTAGCAATTCGGCTTCTTTTTTCTGCAATTCATCTTGCGCCTGAACTTGAAAGTTCTGTATGCGCTGTTGTAAATCGGTGATTTCTTTTGCCTTGGTTTGTTTAAGCAAGTCGCTCAATGAAGCTACATTTGCTTCGTATTCCTGTAGCTTCGACTGGTACTCAGCAGTCATGGCTGTAAGTTGGTCTTCAAGAGTTTTCGCCTCAATCTGCATGGATTGCTCGGCCTGCGATCTTTCCGGCATCAGCAGTAGCAAATCATTGGAATTTATGTGGCCGAATTTGCTTTTTGACTGTGCTTCCGAGCTAAAAGAAATTGTCACCAATGCAATAGCAACAATCAAAATCTTATTCATCTTCATAACCAAAGGTTTTTATAAGGGCGCAAATCTATTCCTTTCCAGCAGAATAACCTAATTTTTTCAAAATCTGGTCGCTTTTGTTGTATTTGGAATCGGCAAAAAGAATATTTGATTGGCTCGCTTTGTCAAAGATGACGGCATAATTGCTGGTTGTTGCGAGTTCTTTTACGGCATTGTAGATGTCATTTTGAATGGGTTCAACTAACTCTTTTCTTTTTGTGAAGAGTTCGCCATCTACACCAAATCTTGATTTCTGATAATCTTTTGCCTCTTTTTCTTTTTGGATGATTTCGTCTTCGCGCTTGCGCTTCATGTCTTCTGTGAGCAAAATTTGCTCGGCCTGGTAGGCCTTGTAAAGACGGTCAATTTCGGCATATTTGGCCTCGATTTGATTTTGCCATCTCACCGATAAATCGTCTAACTCTTTTTGTGCTGCCTTGTATTCGGGTATGTTTTCGAGGATGTAATCTGTATCAACAAAGGCAAAGCGTTGGGCAGTGGCAGTAATTGCCACAAAAACTATTGCAACAAGCAAAACAATTGACTTTTTCATCTTTATAGGTTTTGGTTAATGTAGATGCGGGGTTTCAAATTTGATGCCAAAGTTAAAAAGAGCAAGGGACGAGTGGCAAGAGGCTTATGTGTTGTTCTCTTATTTTTAAGATTTTTGACTTTCTGTTTCCATTAAAGTTCTCCAAGACTAAACCCGATGGTGAAGTGCACCTGTGAACGCTGACCTCCTTGTTCGATTGGCTGCATACCTTGCACATCGTCAAATCGGTAGCCCCAATCAAGCCCAAGCAAGCCAAACATTGGCAAGAAAATCCGTACGCCAACTCCTGCCGAGCGTTTCACAGAAAATGGGTTAAAATCGCGGAATGTGCTCCATGTATTGCCCGCTTCGGCAAATCCCAGAACGTATATGGTGGCATTGGGATTGAGCGAAATGGGGTAGCGCAATTCCATTGTGTATTTACTGATTATGGACTGCCCGGTGTTGCTCTGATTTTCAGGATCGAAAGGATAAACGGAACCGTCATCGTAGCCCCGCAGCGCAATAATTTCCCTCCCATCAAGCGCAAAGCCCGTAAGGCCGCTGCCGCCAAGGTAGAATCGCTCAACAGGCGCAGTGCCGACTCGTTTGTTGTAAGTGCCGAGAAAACCATATCCCACCTTTGTCTTCAGCACGAGATCCTTCCAGATAGCAGTGTGCCAATCGGCAGTAAATTTCCATTTGTAATATTCCACCCAGCGGTATTTATCCTGGTCAGTGATAGCTGGGTCATCAAATTTCCCTTCATTAAATGTAGAATACGGAGGTGTCATTTGCAGTGAAAGCCGCAGTTCAGTGCCGTTTCTCGGGTAGATGGGGTTCAGCCCCATGTTTGACCTTGTCCATGAGACCTTGTAAAACAGGTTGTTGGCCTCGCCGGTAGGGAAAATAAACCGGAACCACTGGTTCATCTCATAATACTGGTAACTGATTTCATGCAAAATGGAAAAATAATCATCGGGCCATTTCATGCGTGAACCAAGCCCCAGAGAAACACCTGTGATTTTAATATACCTGCGGTCGGGGTTTCTCACTTTTTTATCATTTTGATCGAGTGAGTCAGCTATAAATTTCCTGTCGCCTAAAGTTTGCATGGAATGCCAGCCCGTAATGCTTAGTGAGTTCGGCTTTTTGCCGCCTAACCATGGCTCGGTAAATGAAATGTTATATGACTGAAAGAATGTCCCGTTCGATTGTGCCCGCACACTGAGTCTTTGCCCGTCACCCGAAGGAATGGGCTTCCAGCCGCCCTTTTTAAAGACATTTCTCATGGACATATTGGTGAGCGAAACGCCCAGCGTACCTACTATCCGGTTACCGCCCCAGCCACCGGAGAGTTCGATTTGGTCAGACGGTTTTTCTTCTACCTGGTAGTCAATATCTACCGTGCCATCTGTTGGGTTTGGATTTGGCGTTACATTCATTTTCTCCGGGTCAAAATAGCCCAAACCAGCCAATTCACGTTGCGAGCGAATGATATCTGAACGACTAAAGAGGTTGCCGGGCTTGGTGCGGATTTCGCGCATAATTACATGATCGTTTGTTTTGCTATTGCCCGAAACAGTCACTTTGTTGATGGTGGCCTGTTTGCCTTCGTAAATGCGGATTTCCATGTCAATGGAGTCGCCCTCAACCAATGTTTCAACCGGTGTTACCTGAAAGAAAAGGTAGCCATCATCCATGTAAAGCGAACTCACATCCCTGCCACTGGGATTCATAAACAGGCGTGTTTCTAGAAATGACTGGTTGTACACATCTCCTTTTTTTATGCCCAAAATGTTGTCGAGGATTTTTGTGGGATACTTAGTGTTGCCCACCCATGCAATGCTGCGGAAGTAGTACCTTCTTCCTTCGTCAATGGTCAATTCAACATTAATGGTATTATGCCCCGATTTGTACATGGTGTCGTTCACGATTTTTGCGTCTCTAAAGCCCTTGCTGTTGTATTTGGCAATCACATTGTTTTTGTCGTCTTCCAGGTTCCATTCGAGGTATTTTGATGTTTTGAAAATATTGAGGTTCACACGTTCTTCCAAAAACAAGCCCAGCCGCTGGTCAAGGGGCATCGAGTCCTCTTTGAAAATGTTTCTGAATGACCTGAACACAAATTTGTGCAGCCCGTTAAAGGGTTTGAAGTTGATTTGCTCCTTGGTTTCCTTTAACAGCCGCCTCACCTTCGCATCGCTAAATTCGTGATTGCCATGCAAGATAATGTCTTTGATGTGTACTTTTTTGTTTTTCTTCACGTCAATGGTCATGAGGACGTGGTTGCGGTAAAGCGTATCTTTCTGTGGGCTAATGGTTACTTCACAATTGAGAAAACCCTTATCAATGAAGTAATCGTGCACGGTGTTCTCCGTATTGATCAATAGAGCTTCTGTTACAATCTTTTCCCTGAAAAGGTTGATGTCTTCGCGCAGGTTATCCGCTTCGGTTTTGGTAACGCCATCAAATTTGAAACGCGACAGGCGTGGCTGCTCTTTTACATAGATGTCGAGAAAAATCTTATCGCCTACAATTTTGGTTTTGGAAATTTGTATGTCCGAGAACAATTTGTTCTTCCAGAGTTTGCGGATCACGCTGCCCAGATCTTCTCCGGGAACTCTGATTTTGTCCCCCGTTTTCAGCCCTGACAGTTGCTTTACAGCTGCCTCATCCACAAATTCAACTCCAGAAACCGTGATGCCTCCGATTTCATACTCGCGTGGGCTGCCGTAGTCAATATGTGAATCTCCGAGTTGGATTTGTGCCGGCAATGCCCAACAGCAGCAAACCAACGCTAAAAAAATGATTGCTTTTTTCCTCATCAATTGCTTGCGATTTGTTCCCCTGTCATTCCAAATCTTCTTTCTCTCTTTTGGTAATCAACAATGGCCTCAAAGAGGTCTTCCTTGCGAAAATCAGGCCACAGCTTGTCAGTAAAATACAGTTCGGTATAAGCCAGTTGCCATAACAAAAAGTTGCTGATGCGGTACTCACCGCTGGTGCGAATCATCAGCTCCGGATCGGGGATATCAGCTGTGCTAAAGTGTTTTTGGAAGGTGTTTTCCGTGAGTTCTTCTGCAGAAATTCCTTGGTTTATCACCTGTTTTACAGCGTTTACTATTTCCCATCTCGAACTGTAGCTTAATGCTAAAACCAAATTCATGTGCGTATTGCCGGCAGTATTGTCACTGGCATTTTGTAGTTCCTTCCGGCATTTCTTGGGCAAACTGTCTGTGTTTCCAATAGTAAGCAGGCGGATGTTGTTTTTATTTAGTGTTTTCAGTTCTTTGCTTAAAGAAGAAACCAACAATTCCATCAGTGCTGTGATTTCAAATTTCGGGCGGTTCCAGTTTTCAGTGGAAAAGGCATAGAGCGTGAGGTATTTGATGCCGATTTCGGCTGCGCCTTCCACGGTATCGCGCACTGCTTTGATGGCATTTTGGTGGCCAAATACACGCATTTTTCTGCGCTGCTTTGCCCAGCGCCCGTTGCCATCCATGATGATGGCCACGTGCTGTGGCAAGGTTGATTTGTCAATTTTTAAGTGCATGTCCATAACGGCCATTCGAAATTAAGCGGCAAAAGTACAAAACGCCTCCATCACTTATGCTCACCGCGCAAACGAATCGCTTAAATCAAATATTTTTTTTCTGCGGTGCTTGCCGCTTCCCTGGTCAAAATCACAAGAGTTGTATTTTCTTCCTATTCTTACTGAGATGGACGCTCCTGCAAAAGCGAACCAATCCTTTGATTGCGAATCACCGCGTTGGATGCCGTTTTGCGCATACACCGTGCTCACATCATCAATATAATCGGTAAACGTTTTTCGCATGCCCCATTCGAGTGATGCAAAAAACCGCTGCCCGGCCCTGAACCGAAACCCCAGACCAAAAGGCATGGACGCATTTATTTTTAAATAGGTTTTGTCTTCGTATTGTTGGGCACGCAAGTCAACTTTGTTTCCTTCCTTATTGCTCTTCGGGCTGAAATGAAAAATGCCTGCGCCCCAAAACACAAAAGGCGTGGCGTAGTAGGATTCGACATCGGCAGCGGAAAAGGGGAAGAAGTTGAATTCGATTTGCCCCGACAGTTCTGAAATAGTGGAAAAAAAACTCAAGTTGCGGTTTTGCTCAAATACCGATGCGCCTGCAACCGCGTCACTACCCGAAACTTTGCCGTAAATGCCCATCAACCGGAAAGCCCATCGCTGGTTGAAATTTCTGCGCAGCATCCCACCAAAGGCGGGGTGCATAAATCCTGGACGGAAATGCCCGTTTTGGTTCAGCTCGCCTGTGTAATAAGTGAGCCCTAACAACAGGCCGATTTCGGTACTTTTGCTGCTTTTATAGGCAAAAGCGGAAAAAAACGCCATTGAGAACAATATGACAAAAACGTGTTTCACTGCTGCAAAATTAGCGCAAGCTAATCGGATAACTGTTTGAAGGAAGAAATATTGTGTTTAGGCAATCACATAAAACAAAAAAACGCTGCTAATTCTTCGGGCGGGATTTCAAACAGGCCATTCTGTATTGAGTAGATGTGGGCGTTATGTGTTCCGCCCTATGCATCTTCCCAGTCTATGGAGAGCTTTAAATAATTGCTGTAAAATAAAACGGCTTTATCAGTAAACCTGAACATACAAATGACACCCTGAAAGATAATGTCCAAAAATCAACTTTCAGAAGTTAATCGAAGAATCAATTCAGAAACAACCTTTGGGTTTTCAAGTGGTAACAAGTGGCTTGTTTTTGGAATTTCTACAAATTGATGCTGGGGAGTTATTCTTTTCCAACGTTGCCATGCTGAAGGCATCAATGCATCTGATTCCTCACCTCTAATACCCAATATAGGAACTGAACATTTATCTAATAACGACCATAAATTAGGAAATAAGGCGTAACAGTGAGCCTCCCATTGTTTGCTATAGGTTAGTGTGTATTTTTTATTGGCGTCAATTTCAGTACCACATTCTATGTAATCCCAAAGTGCATCATCAGTGAGCTTTTGAAACACTTTTTTGCTACGATGATAGTCAAATGCTTCTTGTTTACTTTCCCAGGTATCTGGTCTATGTAATGCTTTTTTAATTATGGGAATTCTTCTTTTTAAAAAGGCAGGCAAAAGACTAAAAAGAAGCACTATGTGAGAAGGCAAGATTACGGGTTCAATTAGAATAAGAGCTTTAAACAGATCTGGTCGTTTTATGGCGGCTAATAAAGTAGCAACTGCCCCCATTGAATGTCCTGCGCCATATACRGGYTCTTTGATTTCAGCATCTAAAAAGTTAATTAAATCATCAGCAAAMACATGCCARTTTACCACATCATYTAACTTTTGATTTGATTTCCATATGGGACGATGGTCACTGGCAATTACATGATGATTTTGCCTCAGAAGTTCAATGAGCTGGCGGTAGCTTTTAGGGGGCAACGCATTGGCATGTGAAAAATGAATGATTGATCCTTTTCCGCCAAAATCTGTGAAGGGTATTATATCCATCTCACTTTTCATGATCTGTTTCTTTGACTTAATCTTTATACCGCAATGTACAGGAGTTATCGGGCTATAAAAGTATGCCAACCAGTGTGATATATAGTCATGTGCTAAATAGAAATAGAAGGGTAGCCGCTGTTTCGAGTTTTATCATACCTTTGGTAATGATACAATGAATTGGGATACAATACATTGAAGACTACAGCTATTTATACGCAGGTTGCGAACAATTCTCTCAGAAAAATTAAAAGCCCGTTAGATGCTCTTTTGAAGATAAAATGCTGAAAAACAATAAGTTAACAAACATCAAACCATAGCTGTATAAACCCTATACGTGTTTATACAAATGTTGTGGCACATAGAAACATGAAGGTATGGATATTGGGAATAGTGGTAGTGATAATTGTTTTGATTTGCATTATAAAGCAATCAAAAAATAAGAAGATGATCTTTCTCCCATCTAATAGCGGCATGACTGAATCGGAAATTGATAGAATCGAACAAACATTAAATAAAAAGCTACCTGACTTCTACAAGGATTTTTTGACCAATTACCCTGATGACCTGGTTAAATTGGGATATCCTTACAATACTGTCTCTGAGTTGAGCCTTCCAAACAATGCGGATAGATTAATTGAAATTAATCAAGATGAATCTCCGCCTTCAGACATTTTGCTTATTGGGGTTAATGGTCTCGGAGACTTCTATTATCTAATATTGGATGACAACCCTAAAAAAGTTTACGAGTTCCCACATGATGATCCTCCATTTGTTGATGGGGATAGTAAAAATATTGATTGGAAAAAACCTTGGGGATATTCTGACTTGACCGAGCTTATTGCAGAACTAAAGGAAACTTTAAAAGAAGAACCAGCCGATGAGAAAAAAGTAGAATCCGATCAAAAGGAGCTTAGCGACCTTAAGCTATTTGATGTAGTAACAACAATTGAATGTGAAATGCGAGATGAACTATTAACAAATCGAAAACTTGAAACTGCGGATAGTTACCCGGTACCGATTAATGCGTTAGAAATTGCCAATTCATTTCAAGTTGAGAGTTCTTTCTTTATGGGTTATCCGCAAGACTATACAATTACCTACAGTTACCTTGTTTCTGTGAACAAAAATGGTATAGTAATTAAACCTGACTTTCTTGTTGGCGATAATATGCAAATAACAGACGATGTCAGTAAAAACATTGTAAACATACAATTTGAACCCGCTATTAAAAATAATGAACCGGTGGATTCTTATGTTTTGGTTACATATAAATTCGAACTGGAAAAAAAGTAAAAAAGAACGTTTGCCAACAAAGGTAGCTGATGCACAACCCTCTGTTGAGAGAAATCAATAAGCTTTTTAAGCCCCGTTGAGTGGCTTTCTTTTTGTTTCTATTTTGCAGTGT
>NVWW01000072.1 GCA_002746335.1 Flavobacteriales bacterium
AAAACTAACAACAGGTTTAACAGCTGTACAGACAGGTGTGGATGCAAACTTTACTTATAATGGACAGGCTATTGTCCGTAGTTCTAATAACATTACAGATTTAATTACGGGCTATGATATAACACTTCAAGAGCTGGGAGTTTCTCAAGTAAGTGTATCACAAAACACTCAAAATATACTTGATAGAGTTGATAGTTTTGTAACAAAGTACAATGATTTAATTGATGAACTGACAGCTTTGACACAATCAAGTGTTGATAGTGCTGAGAAGGGTATATTCTCAGGAGATAGTACAATTAAGTCATTTCAAAGAGCAATAGAAAATACAATTGGTAGTGTAGGTGAAGGTGCTGCTAGTATGTATGAGTTTGGTTTTGATGTTGATAAATATGGCAAAACATTAATTGTTGATTTCTGCCCATTATTCACTAACTTTGTATAAACATTTTGGCATTTTTTTTGTCAAACCCCCTCAAACATCCAATTCAACACGCCATGAAATTAAAATCAGTTTCCTTCTTAGCGGTTATGCTTGCCGTTGTCTTTATCGTCAACTCTTGCAAAAAAACCGAAGTGGACTCCGATACAACTTCTTCTAAAGACAATGCGGTAGCTGAGCAGTCCTTCAACCACACCAATAAAACAATCGTCTCTATCGCCATTAAAGAAGAAGGTGTGAACAAAAGAGCCAGTGATGAATTTTCTTGCGCAACAGTTACCGTTTCGGCAGATAGCTTATTTCCCAAAACCCTTACCATTGACTACGGCACGGGCTGCGCAGATACCGATGGGCGAAAGCGCAGCGGAAAAATAACAGCTGTATTTTCTGAAGCATGGCAAACTATAGGCGCTACGGTAAGCATTTCCTTCGAAAATTACACAGTTGACGACATAAGCATAAGCAATGCAACCGTCATGCAGCTTATCAACAACGGACAGTGGTCATACACCACAAGAATTGAAAACGGCATGGTGAGCGGCAGTGATTGGGATGTACAATACGACTGTGACAAGACGATTAAATGGGTAGAGGGCTTTGAAACTGACAGTATAGCCAATGATGATGTGTTTGAAATCACGGGAACTTCTATTGGCGTTAACCGCAATGGGGAAACTTATTCGGTTGTCATCTTGCAACCGCTGGTGGAAAAAGCAAGTTGCGCATGGATTACAAAAGGCCAGATCAGCTTAACGCCTAAAGACCGCGCAACACGCACCGTTGATTTTGGGGATGACAGTTGTGATCCCAGCGCCACAGTAACCATCAATGGAAATGAATACAATATCATTCTTGATTAAGTTTAGCTACAGGTTATAATTACACTTCTTTAAACAAATAACCCAACCTGCCATATTTTGTCAATTCATAATATTCTCAAAGTTTTACTTGCTTTTTCAACAAATTATTATATTTGCTCATTGCCAGCTTTTATGAAGGGAGTAGTGGAGAAAAAACAGAGCCTAAATCAAAAATAATGCTCGATATTTTTGACTTTTACGATAGGATGGAGCGTAACAATATCATGCTCTCCTTTAAAGGTAACATTACGCCAGAATTGCTCACCTCCATCCTTCAAATTATGGAGTCAAAGCTGGAAAATATGGAGGAAACTCCGAAGCTGAAGAAAAAAGTTTACAACGTATTGGTTGAATGTCTTCAAAATCTATATCATCACATGGATGAAGCTCCTGTTCCCGATGAAAGTGCAGATACACAACGCTCTGCTATTTTTATGATTGGAAAAATAGGCAATGACTACAACGTGATTACAGGAAATTACATGTATTCAGACAATGTAGCTCCATTAAAAGATAAAATGGACAAGGTTAACGGCATGTCAAAAGAAGAATTAAAGGCTTACTACAAGGAAGTACTAGACAACGGCAGAATGTCTGAAAAAGGAGGGGGAGGACTCGGTATGATTGACATTGCACGCAAATCGGGACAAAAGCTTGAATACGATTTCATGGACATTGACAACAAACATTCTTTTTTCACTTTAAATATTAAAATTTCACCAAACAAAAACTAAGCAGTATGGAACCAATTAATATTGAAGGAACACCAAAAACGCCTACAGTAAACTTTGATTCAAGTTCAGGAGTCATCGAAATCAAAGGAAGATCAATCCCGGAAAACTCTATTGAATTTTACAAACCGTTGGTTGACTGGCTCGATGAATATTCATCGAGTGCACAATCGCAAACCAGTGTCAATATTCAACTAGAGTATTTCAACACGAGTTCGTCAAAATGTATTCTTGACGTGTTTAAAAAGCTCGAAGCCATTCACAATGGCGGGCAAAGCGAAATTGTGATTAACTGGCATTATGAGGAAGATGATGAAGACATGCTTGAAGCAGGCGAAGATTATCAGGCCATCATCAACGTGCCGTTTAAAATGATCGAAACAGAAGAGCAATAAAATGCTTCAACACTAAATGCGAAAGGCGAACCTGTGGGTTCGCCTTTTCTATTTTCGACTCAATAGCTCCCTATTTTGGAAACTTGCTGAACATCCTTTCCAGCCCGAAAAGCACCTTTTTAAACACATCGAAGTAAAGCGTTACCATCAGTATAATAGACATGATCCAAAGCACTCCCACATTGGCCCAAAAAGTATCAATGTAATTGCCGAAAAGTTTTTTGCGCGGTGCATAAAAGTGCGCTCGGAATCCTTCGGGGTCTAAGTAAATCGGGTTTGTGCGTTGGATGAGCTGGCCGTCCACTTCGAGAATGAATTTCAAATCCTGTTTATTGGTTACAAAGTCACTAAGAGCGAGGTTTTCGTAGTTATTTTTCAACTCATTGAATGCCTTCTTGGCGGCTTCGTCTTTATTCATCCTTCTCACCACAACATCCTTCTTGTCGCTGGCATCATTGTAACTATGTACATAATAAGAGTTGACTTTGCTCATATGCGCTTTTGCCTTCTTGAGCACATCGGGGGTTATCGCATCAGCAGTGAGTTTGCCACTGCCTTCAAACCTGAAGAAATCAGCTTTTATGCCTTGTTTTTCCAATTCGTATTTCAGCAACGCGAGGTCAGAAGCAACCTGCTCTTTCTTTTCGGGCTTTTTGAGGTTGTTTTCAATGCTGCCGATTTTCGCTTTGAGTTCGGGTATCCAAAAATTCTTTTTAAAACTCGCAATACTCATCTCTTTTTTCAGCTCATAGAAATGCTTTTCGTACTCATTGTTTTTGAATTGGTTTACTGTCAGCGCTTCATACGCCCATCGCAACGCCATAGCATCCCCCACAAATGGCACTACAGTTTGAGAAGTGACGGTAGGATTGAGCTTGTCGAATTTTACAAAAACACCGCTGAACATCATTTGCGGAATCAATAAAATCGGGATTAAAATGTAAATAGTGACTGCTGAATTAAAAGTCGCAGAAATATTGAGCCCAAGCATATTGCCAAAACACGCAGTGGAGAACAAAACCAGCCAATAGTCAAAATACATTCCTTTAATGCCGAGAATAAGATTTCCAACTAAAATGAAACAAATAGTTTGAATAGCCGAAACCAAAAACATGATAACGGTTTTTGAGGTGAGGTAAGAACCGTAGCTGAGGTTTAAGAATGATTCTCGCTTCCTTATTCTCTGGTCACGGATAATTTCTTCTGCGCTTACGGTCATTCCTATAAAAAGCGCTATAATCACTGACATAAACATGTATACTGGGATATTATCATTATCGTGGTAAATGTACCCCAGTTCATTTTTTATATCAGAATCATAAAACTTAATAAAGTAAGCGATGACAAAGCCCAGCAAAGGCGTTTCAATTAAATTGATGGAGAGGTATTGCTTGTTAGTGAGTTTAGAAAGCACATCCCGTACCAAAAACACCTTGAACTGATTGAGTTTGTTGGGAATGCTGAAGTCGCTCTGCGGAATGTTGTTTTCATCGCCTTTGCCATCGAGCTTTATTTCAAGTTTTTCCTTGTAATATTCGTTCCATTCTTTCGGCAATACTTTTCGGTTATCGGTCAGGTTGCCGTACTCATCCACTACTTTTGATTCGATGATATTGAAAATCTGCTCGGGATTTACGTTGCCGCACTCTACACATTCGCTTTCGTTGGCATTCACATGGTTTATCATCGTTTTGAAATAGACCACCCCATCAACAGGATTTCCGTAGTAAATAGGATAACCACCCACATCAAGGATGATGAGCTTATCGAATACTTTGAAAATCTCAGAAGACGGCTGATGAATAACTACAAACACCACTTTTCCCTTCAGGGCGAGTTCCTTGAGCAAGTCCATGATGTTTTCCGAATCTCGTGACGAAAGCCCAGAAGTCGGCTCATCAGCAAACAGCACGGCCGGCTCACGAATCAATTCTAAGCCAATATTCACTCGTTTTCGTTGTCCGCCACTGATAGTTTTCTCCAGCGGGTTTCCCACTTTCAAGTCCTTGGTTTCTTCTAACCCCARACTGTTGAGCAAGTCAAWCACCATTTTAGTCAGTTGCTCATCGCTGTAGCTGTCAAAGCATAGTTTGGCATTGTAAAAAAGGTTTTGGAAAACGGTGAGTTCTTCAATCAACAAGTCATCTTGAGAAACGTATCCTATTACACCTTCGATTTTRTCTTTTTCTCTGTGAATATCAACKCCATTGATAGTAACMGCACCTTGCGAAGGTGGATTGTTGCCATTAAGCACATTTAGCAAGGTAGATTTTCCTGCTCCGCTACCRCCCATAATGGCAATAATTTTGCCTGATTCTTCCGAAAAAGTAAGGTTATGCAAACCCTTTGCCCCGTTTGGAAATTTGTACTCAGCGGCATCGACTGAGAAAATGATTTTGGTCGTTGACTCATCGCTGAGAAAACGGGCAATKATGTCACTGTAATAAATGGGCTTCACTTTCGAGCTTCTTATCGAAGAACCTTGTATGAGAATGTATGTCTGCAGCGGACTGATGATTTGACCGTTAAGATACAGTTCGCTRGAGCCAAAATAYCGAAGGGCAAACATGTTAACGCTTTCAATATCGAGAATGGCCAAATGCCCTTCAAGAGCCTCAGAATAGATATGCTTGTTTTTTGCTTCAGATAAATACGATTCCTGATTATCCGCAATAAGCACATTTGAATTGTCTGGAATACTGTCTTCATTGCAAGTTACAAAAACCATGCAGTTGTCAAATTCTTCCTTAGGTATATTGAAGGTATCAGCTACAGTGGTAGCAAATTCCATTTCCTGCTCGGAGATATTGTGATCAGAATTGATGTATTCAAGAATACGAATAAGCACAACAACTTTCTGCTTTTGTGCAAGTTCGGCATTTATTTGCGTGCAGATTTTTAGCACCTTCACAGAATTAAGCGAAGTGCGTTTCTTTTTACCTTCTTTTTTAGATGAAATCTTATGATGAACTTCGAGAAACTCATCATAAAGGGTAAGGTATTCGTCAACAAGCTCCTGATTGAGTTGTTGCTTCAAGAAGATCTGAACGATGTGCCGGCTTTTATTGGTAAGACCATCAACCTCTGCCACAATGGCGAAGAGCTGCATTAACGCCTTTAGTATCCGTTCACTCATCTAATTTGTTAAAATCAATATTGCTTAAACCCTATGAGCATCACTGCGCACCCCGAGCTCAAGCTGATTGGGTCTAATTGAGCTTCGATAATTACGTCAAGCGTTGAATTGATTTCAAAATCCCAGTAAGGTGAATTGTCATAATCTCTGTTGGTAAACAGCAAGTTGCGGTCTTCATCATACAGGCGAAAAATAAGGCTGCCATCAGAAAGACCGCTACAAGCAGCAACACGATAGGTTGATCCTCCGTAAAAAGTAGCATGGAATTCAGCCACTTCTTCATCAAGCAGCAAGGCTCGATACTGCTGCCCGTCTGATATATAATCGGTGGTGATATGCCTATTGCAGATTGTAGCGATGGTATCGCACTGCGCAATRGAGGTTTTGGCAAACGCCAAACCAAAAACTGCAAAGAAAAATGAGAGGACAAATGTCCAGCGAACATTTGAACCAACCCGTGCGCCAGCAATTGGTGCGATAGTATATTTCCGTTTCATTATCATCCAACTATTTGATTTCTGATTGATTTAATTTTAGCTGAAATTTGATTTAATTGGTCTTCTGTGATGTTTACTACACTGCCACTATTGATGATGGTAAGTTTCTTTTCTTCATCGGTAGAGGGTTTTTCGTATTCGTAAGAATATTCTACATCGTCAAACATGTAGTAGAGGTCAACGAGTTGGTCAACCAATTCTGCGTATTCTTCATTGTTTGCCTTTTTTTGCAATAGCTTTATGAGGTTTTCGAGCGTATTCTTCTGCTCGCCAATCCTGCGGTTAATTTCTGGACTATTGGCCATTTTAGCCACTTCGGTAGCAAAATACAACGCTTCCATCCAGCCACCTGCCAACACCAAGCTACTAATATCCTCTCTTTGATTGTCTTTCAAATAAGCATCGCTGGCCATGTAAGCGTCCGAAACCAACAACAATAGCGAGTCCTTGTTGCCGAGGTTATTTTGAAACCGTTTTATTAATGCTGGATTAAAAGCGCTTGATACACCCAAATCATCTGCCAGTTTTTTTGCTGCATTAATGTAGGATACCGCATCCTGAGTTTGGTCATAAAGCGTAACATAACCCAAATCAGCACCGTAAATGCCCAAATTCAAACTTTTTTGGACCTTGGTGGAATACTGCCCAGCAGCTCCGGGATTATTGAGCATTTCACTATTGTAATTTGCTCCCGATGCTTTGATGAGCATGGCTGTTTGCATGGGCGAAGGAATACTGAACAACTCATCGCCTACCTGAAACAATGCCGATTTTGTACTGTCCAATAAAGGTTTTACATTTTTACCTTCATCGTTATCGTCTTGTTGACCAGCAGGGCCACCGCAAGCACCAAAAAACAGCGAAACCAGCACCACGCAAGCCAATGCTTTGAGATTTTCCATTTGTATCATATTAACAGATTATGTGCTGAAATAAGGGTGCAAGTAATAAAAAATTTGTCAAATCACAAAGAATTAACATCTTATCTTTTATTCGAGCATTTTTGAGCGCTGCAAAGATATACGTAAAATAATGAATGCTGCAAGTGCAGCAATAAACCAAATCGCTGCCGTCTTCCATTCGTGAAAAATCACCTTGCCTGTAAAGAAAAGAATGGAATAGGTCATGGCAACTGCACTAAACCAGCAAATGAAAAGATGAGTAATGGATGACGGTTGATGGTTGATGGTAGAATCTTTCAATAAACCAGCATCTGAAATTTCTTCATTTTGTTCGCTGAATCCCCTAGCATTTTTCCACCAGCCACTTGGCTTAACTTTGTTGTAAAAGGTTTTTAGTTGCACTTGTTCTGTTGGATGTGTTAAAAAAGTAATTAAAAGCCAGCCCAAAGTAGTGATGCCTACTGTAATAAAAAAACTGCCTGGGAAAATCAGATAAGGGTGTTGGGCGTAGAAAACATCAATTACTTCTTTAGGTATGTTCTCACCGTAAATTTTATGAAGAGGAATTAGCTTTAAGTATTCAATAGTTTTTAACGTGCCAAAAACCAAAAAAGGAATAATCGTTGCCACAATCTCGCTCCACGCATTGATACGCCACCAGTACCACCGCAAAATCAGTACCATGCCCAATCCTGCCCCACATTCCATAATGAACTGCCACACTCCTGAAATGGAATTGATTTGAGTTGTGACCCCCAATGAGATCAGCATAAGTAAAATAGTAGCAATACGGCCAGTGCTTACAAGTTGTTTTTCATTTGACTCAGGTTTCATAAATCGCTTGTACAAATCATTGACAATAAAACTCGCCCCCCAGTTCAATTGAGTGGAAATAGTACTCATGTAAGCGGCAAAAAAAGCCACCAGCAAAAGCCCTTTCAACCCAACAGGAAGAAAATCACGCATAGCAAGCACATAACCTTCTTTTGGGTCGGTTAAATCTGGGTACAGTACCATTGCACAAAGTGCTACGATTATCCAAGGCCACGGACGGATACAATAGTGAGCAATTTGGAAAAACAAGGTAGCAAACAGCGAGTGCTTTTCATCTTTGGCGCTCATCATGCGCTGCGCTACATAGCCGCCACCACCCGGCTCTGCTCCAGGATACCAGCTAGCCCACCATTGCACGGTGATGTACGCCAGAAAAGATCCAATTCCCAATGCCAATGCAGCTCCACTGCCCTCTTTTCCAATAGCTGGAAAAAAATCTAATGTGCCTGATGGCAATTGCGACTTCAACCCTTCAATTCCGCCAATTTTTTCGGAAGAAACCACAATGACAGCCAAAACAATACAACCAGTCATGGCTATGAAAAATTGAATCACATCGGTGATAGCTACGCCCCACAGCCCCGAAAGTGATGAGTAAAAAGCGGCAATAAGCATCAGCAATCCCGTCACAACAAGTGAGGGAGAAACAGTAATGCCAAAAATGGTTGAAAGATGAGAACTTGTTGCAGCCAAGAAACCGGATTGCATCAAAGCATCACCAAAAAAAATCTCAATAATTGACATCATTGCCAGATTCACCCAACCCAGTATCATCACATTCATGAAAATACCGAGATAAACGGCTTTGAAGCCGCGCAGAAAGGCAGCCGGTTTTCCGCTATAACGCAATTCAATGAATTCAAGTTCGGTGAGCACTTCGGCTCTGCGCCAAAGTTTGGCAAAGAAAAATGTGGTGAGCATACCACCAATAAGCATGTTCCACCACAGCCAATTGCCGGAAATACCGTTTTTAGCCACCAATTCAGTTACAGCAAGCGGTGTGTCAGCAGCAAAAGTGGTAGCCACCATTGAAATCCCAGCGATATGCCACGGAAGATTTCGCCCGCCTAAAAAGAAATCAGCAATGCTTTTCCCTGCCTGCTTGCGGTATTTAAGCCCAATGAAAAGAGAGAGCAGGAGATAAGCGGCAATGATGGCCCAGTCGATAAAATCCAAATGCATGCTAGTGAAATATCCTGCAAATATGATGGATTAGAATGGGCTTTGCAATCCGAATTTATCAAGAAAAAAGTGTTGAAAACGGAGCTACTCAACTACTATTTTCCTGCTGATAATTTTTTCTGTTGTGATGAATTGCAAATAATAAGCGCCTTCAGCAATATTTTTCAAATCAATTTCAATTCTGTTTTTGCCATTTGCCAATTGTTTACCGTCAACTACCCATACTTCCTGACCCAAAACATTTACTATTCTCAATTTGGCATTTTTCATTTTTTCTATACTTTCAATTTCTATGATGAATTTTCCATTGCTCGGATTTGGATAAACCTGTATTTTGCTATCAAATTCTGTATCGACTATGCCTGTTGGCCATATATTAAAGGTAAAAATTGCAGTATCCGAGCCGCAAGAATTGGTAGCAATTAAACTAACCGTATAGCTTCCAGTGTCGCTGAAAATATGCTGCGGGTCAGTAGCCGAACTGGTTGCTCCATTGTCATCAAAATCCCAGAGATAAAACACACCGGCAGTAGAAGTGTTGGTGAAATTTACTGTGTCGCCACTTTTTGTCAATGTAAAACTGGCAACAGGCATGGGGTTGACAGTCAATGTAAAAGTATCAGTGGCTGTACAGTTATTGCTATCTGTTACATTTACAATATAATCTGTAGTTACAATAGGGCTGGCGGTAATAGAATTAGTAGTAGCCCCCGTATTCCAAAAGTAAGTAGTTCCACCACTTGCCGTTAACGTGACTGTATCTTCTTCGCATATGGTGGAAGTGCCTGTAATACTTGCCGTTGCTTGCGTTGCTGCAATCGTTACCGTTGCCGTTACCGTGCAATTATTGGCATCAGTGGCAGTAACGATATAATTTCCTGCCGAAAGATTGCTTTGCGTTGCCCCACTACTGCCATTTGACCAAGAGTAAGTAAACCCACCGTTTCCACCTGTAGCCGTTACAGTGGCAGAGCCAATTCCGCTGCCGCAATAGTCAGGTGTTGAACCGGTTGCTATGACAATAGGTGGCGGTTCGGCTATGGTAACCGTATTGGTTGCAGAACAACCGTTATTATCAGTTGCTGTAACAACGTAAATTCCTGTCGAGAGCCCTGTTTCCGTTGCTGTAAATCCACCTGAAGACCACGCATAAACATAGCTTGGCGTCCCACCAGAGGTGCTTGCCGTTGCTGTGCCATCTGACCCTCCACTACAAGTTACATCAGTTGAGGCGGTAATGGTGACAGCCATGCCGCTGTTGTCATTAATGGTTACAGAGGCCGTTTGCGTGCAACCGATGGCATCGGTTACAGTTACTATATAGTTGCCTACCACAAGGCCGTTTTCAATTGGTCCGCTTCCTCCACTTGGCCATGCATAGCTGTAAGGCGATGTGCCGCCAGTTGCAGTTATTGTTGCTGAACCGTCTGCATTACCACAGGTTGCATCGGTTGTGCTTGTTACCAAACTGATTGCTGATGGCGCTGTTAAGGTAATTGTGGTATCCACAGTACAAGTTCCTGCGTCACTAACAGTAACCGTATAAGTACCTGCCGATAAATTGGAAATTATAGCCGATGTTCCTCCATTTGACCAATTGTAAGAATAGGGCGTTAAACCGCCAGATACGCCAACRGAAGCTGCGCCATCACTGCTTGAATTACATAACGGGTTAGTAATGGATACTGAAGTGATGGCCAAATTACAGCCAGCACCTGCATTTACTACTACTGAGTCTGTTGAAGTGCATCCGTTAGCATCAGTAACAGTAACCGTGTAAGTTCCTGGTGCGAGATTGCTAATAGCTGCAGTTATACCGCCATTGTTCCAACTATAACTATAAGAAGATGTTCCTCCGCTTGCAGTAACGGTAGCAGTTCCATCATTGGTTCCTGCCGAAGTTTCATCTGTCGCACTTGCGCTGGCAATGAGTGCTGAGGGTTCCGTAATGACTTGAGAAGCAGTATCCGTACATGAATTGGCATCTGTTATTGTAACGGAAATTGTGCCAGCGAATAAGCCAGTTGCTCCTTGTGTGGTCGAACCATTTGACCACAGGTAAGTGTATGGTTGAGTTCCGCCACTGCCCAATGCGCTTGCAGAACCATCGCTGCCACCATTGCAGGATACTTCGAACCACTGATTAATTTGTGCAGTCAAATTGCATGATGCTCCAACATTTACTACTGCTGAGCCAGTTGCTATGCATCCATTGGCATCGGTAACGGTAACCGTATAAGTTGCAGGAGCAAGGTTGCTGATTGTTGCCGATGTTCCCCCGTTACTCCAATTATATGTATAAGGTGTTGTGCCGTTTGAAGCAGATACAGATGCAGTCCCGTCATTGGCTCCTGCTGAGGTTTCATCAGTGCTTGCGGTTGTAACGGTTAAGCTGCAGGTGACACAACTGGAGGTATGAAAACCCAAATTTGACCACGTATCCACAGAAAGTGAATCCCACTCTACAGTTGGATTAAAAGCAGTTGGGTTAGTGGCAACCCCCTGCTGAACAGAAGGTTTTCTGATTAACGTTTTGTCTTTTGTCCATGGAGTTGCCCCAAGCGCGTCAGTATAACCAGCAGCCGCATCATCAGTCCATCCTGCACCTGGGTCCTCGCCTATTTTTCCAAAGATGTCAACAATAGTACCGCTAACCGTTTCGAGCGTCAACGCATCATCTCCGTTGAAATACATCACATCAGGAAAGGCGGTATCCCCATACAAATCGCCCAAACTATATAGGGCAGTGTCAATTGGAGGTGACCAATACCCTCCTGTGCATGCAGGACCAGTTCCTCCTACACAGGCAGAGTCAACCTGCCCGTTGGTGATGATCACCACATCTCCGGACGCAAGCATTCCGCTGAGATTAAGAGTTTCTGTGGCTGTAGCACTTCCGTTTCCATATCGTTTTAAAACATAATTGCTCAAATCAATTGAACTCATAGTAGGATTGTAAATTTCGAGCGCTTTATTATTGCCGCTACCTTCCACATATTCTGATATAAACAAATCTGAGCACCCTGCAGCACCATTAACTGTAATGGTATTGTAATCTTTTGTTTCAGGGAAAGTGCCAAAAGGAGGGCCGAGGTAATGTATAAAATTTAGCTGTAAATCAAAAACTCCTGCTGTTGTAGGAGTTCCAGAAATTAAAATACAGCCGCTTGTACCGCCCGGCCATGAGCAAGAGAGAGGTTCACATGTATAAATTAGCCCTGGAGGCAAGCTATCAATTCCTGTCAGGGCAGTTGAATCCACAGGTATCGTTCCAAAACCCGCTATGAAGGTGTCCACAGGAGCAACAATCGTCAGCACTTGTGAATAGAATATTCCGACTGTTGCATCCGGTAACCCTTGTATGGTATCGGGATATACACCGGCTTGGGTGTATTGCAAATCAGGCGTGCAGACCTGCGCATTAGAATTCAGTGCTATTAATCCTATTATTCCAAATAAAAATAGAAGTGCTTTTGTTTTCATTGTGAAAATTTAAAGTCCATTTAAACGAATAACAAATATACAGCTTTCAACTAATGACTTGACGTTTTAAGATTTGATAATCCCAATTCTGTACTTTTGCTTTGATGTTAAAATAAATTCATTGAAAAGAATTGCTGTATTTACATCAGGGGGCGACTCGCCCGGAATGAATGCCTGTATCAGAGCAGTAGTGCGAACCGCTATTTACAACCAACTCGAAATTTTTGGCATCTATCGTGGTTACGAAGGCATGATTGAAGGTGATATAGTGCAGATGAATTCAAAATCAGTAGGCAACATCATCCAGCGGGGCGGCACGTTTTTGAAAAGCACACGCAACGATGAGTTTCGAACAAAAGAAGGAAGGCAAAAGGCATTTGACAATCTAAATAAGAACCGTATTGAAGGTGTTGTCGCCATTGGTGGTGATGGCACTTTTACTGGCGCTAATATTTTCTGTAAAGAATTCGACATCCCATTTATTGGCATTCCGGGAACGATTGACAACGATTTGATGGGCACAGATTTTACTATTGGCTACGATACCGCTATCAATACGGTGATACAAGCTGTAGACAAGATCCGCGACACTGCTAATTCACACAATCGTCTTTTTGTTATTGAAGTGATGGGCAAAGATGCGGGCTTTATCGCGTTGCGCAGTGGAATCGGCACAGGTGCCGAAGCCGTTTTAGTGCCCGAAACACCTACTTACATTGACGAATTAATCGCGAAACTGGAAAAAGGTAGAAGGGCTAACAAAACCAGCGGCATCATCATCATTGCCGAAGGAGACGATACGGGTGGCGCTTACGAAGTAGCTAAAAAAATAAAGGAAAAGTTTAACTACTACGACATTCGCGTTTCCATTTTAGGACACATGCAACGCGGGGGAAGTCCTACGGCTATTGACAGGGTGCTTGCCAGTCAGCTTGGTTTCGAAGCTGTAAACGCTTTATTGAATGCCCATAAAAACAAAATGGTAGGGATGGTGGACAAACAGGTGGTTTTTACTCCATTTGAAAAGGCCATCAAACATCACGACCAATTAAACCCGCAGTTGCTGCACCTGGTAGAAGTACTTTCGATTTAACAAACAAAAATATCGGACTTCATTTTTGAAGTCATCCCATTTTCCACTGCTTTTTCAAAAAGCAATTTCACTGCTCGTTTTCCTTCTTCACCCAAATCCAATGTAAAATCGTTGACATATAAATCAACGTGTTGATACATCACTTTTTTGTCCATTTCCTGCGCGTGCTTATGCATAAATGCATAGCTCGATTTGGGATTTTCAAAAGCAAACTGTACGCTTCTTTTTAAAACCCTGTTGATTTTTTGTTGAATCTCAATTGATAAATCCCGCTTTACGGCAATACCACCCAACGGAATGGGCRTGTCTGTTTCCTTTTCCCACCATTCACCTAAATCCATGATTTTTTTCAASCCYTTTTGCKCATAAGTRAAACGGTTTTCGTGGATAATGACACCTGCATCTACTTTCCCGCTCAAAACAGCYYCTTCAATTTCRGAAAAMAGCATTTCAACTTTGTTTTTTRCTTCGGGAAAAGCAAGTRAAAGCAGGAAATTGGCGGTGGTGTATTTGCCAGGAATAGCAATTCTTAGATGCTGGATRCYGGATATTGRATGCTGGTTTTTTGAAATGAATAGTGGTCCGCAATTTCTGCCTAATGCACTGCCTGCATTGAGTAAAACGTAATCGTTCGTTAAGTGAGCAAAAGCGTGATAACTTAGTTTGGTAATGTCTAATTCTTTGCGAAAAGCCATTTGATTGAGCTCTTCCACGTCTTTCATAATCACTTCAAATTCAAGGCATTCTGTGTCAATTTTTCCATGCACCAGCGCGTCAAAAATGAAGGTGTCGTTGGGACAGGGGCTAAAGCCCAATGTCAGTTTAGAGTTCAGAATTCAGAGTTTAGAGTTGATGATTTCCAATACCTTTTCATTCAGGGCTTCAATCGCAAGCGGTATATTCCAATTCTCTTTATTTCTTCTTTCTACATAATTGGAGACAGCGCGAATTTGCAAACAAGGTATGCCTTCACTCATGCAAGCATAAAAAAATGCTGCGCCTTCCATACTTTCCACATCAGGCATACACTCTGATTTGGCAAGTAGATCTATGGTTTTTTTGATTGATTTTTCGTTGCCGTGAACTGTGTTCACCGTAATTCCATGAACTGTTTTCAATGAATTGGACACATCATTTTTAAAATCATTTGTCAGTTTACCATTATTGAATGGAAATTCATTTTCATCGATCAAATCCATTTCAAAAACATCCAAAAATTCTTCACCGTTTTCTGTACCTAAATCAGAAAAAAGGTCTGAAACGACATTAACCACTTCGCCAATTCCAATTTCCCTTCTAAAACTCCCACAAACTCCTAAATTCAAGACTACATCGTATCGATCGGAAAGCATTTTGCCCAACCAAAAAGCAGTTGCAGTCATCCCCACCCCCGTAATGAGCACATCTATTTCCTTATTATTATAGTAATAGGTTTTCAGCCTCCCACCCAAATCGTTTTTCAAGGTAAGCATTTTCAGTAAAGGCTTGATTTCTTTTACTGTCGCAGAAACAATTAGCAAATTCATTCTGGGAATAATTTTTTCCTTCGCTTTCCCATGATGGTCTCATAAACAGGAATAGCTATTCCATAAAGACAGTACGCTACTCCACCTATTGCTCCTGCCTGCCAGCTTAATTTGATACTGAGAAGTAAAGTAATGATGATGGAAAACAATGGCACAATAGCCATAAGCAAGTGGCGATTCATGCTGGTTCGCGTTTCAAATAGTTCAATCGTGCTAAGCTTGAGTTCTTCTTTTTTGCGGAAAGCGTGGCGATACAAAAAGTAAAAAACAAGGAACATGGCGGCAGCGCCTGCCCCGTAAATCAACATCAGCCCATTCATGTGTTCGGGGTTGCGTATCATTTGGTCAAACAGTTCTGTTTTTAACGCCAATGCCGATGGCGAACTGAAAATCGCAGCCAGCAAGTACAACAAAAGCTTGAACAAAAAAGTGAACAAAAACTTGAGCGGATATACATAAAACAGCACTACGAACAGCAGGAAAACATTAAGGTACATCGTGTAATTATCCGTCAATCCATAGCGAAGCGAAAAGTGGTAATGCGAAAACCAAACCTGCATCAGCAGCACAATGCAAATGCCAAACGGCACAAAGCCCTGTATGGTTTCAAACAGTTCGGAAGTAGACTGTGGCACTTCGAGCGATACGACCAACAAGGTTATAGCAAAAGCAAAAACTGCATCGGTGAAGGCATCCATACGGCTTGGTTCGCTTCCCCGAAAATGGAAACCGTCTTTACTACCAACACCCTTTTTTATCAATGATTGCCTTATCATAAACACAAAACCGGAAGATCTCACAAAGATATTCATATCCTACACAATTTAACTGAACTGAATTTCATCGTATATTTGCAGCCCGTTTTTTGGATGAAATGGTTTATTTAACAAGAAGAGAACGTTTCTGCGCGGCTCACAAGCTGTGGATCGAAGATTGGACGGAAGAAAAAAATCTTGAAATCTTCGGCAAGTGTGCTAATCCGAACTGGCATGGGCACAACTACGAATTGTTTGTAACTGTAAAAGGAGAAGTTAACACCGAAACGGGTTTTGTAATTGATTTGCGTAATTTACGGGATTTGATTCGGGAAAAAGTGATAAAAAAGTTGGACCACAAAAATGTGAACTTAGATACTGATTTCATGCAGAGAAAAATGTCAACAACAGAAAATATAGCCATTGGAATTTGGGAACAATTGGGTGATGAAATTAAAATACTTGGAGCTGAGCTGCATTGCGTAAAAGTGCAGGAGACAGAGAATAATTCAGCAGCGTATTATGGAAAATAAAAAAAGACCTTCCTCAACCCATACTGCAAAGAAGGGAGAGAAAAGAGCTAATTAAAAACAAAAAAATGACCGAACTTGCAAAAGATGTAGCCAGCCACGACCACCGCGATGGCTACGAAAAAGTGGACATCTACAATACTGATGTGCTCAAAAGCATTTCTACAAAATACTACGAAATCTTAAAAGAACTAGGCGAAGACCCCGAACGCGAAGGACTGAAAAGAACGCCCACGCGAGTAGCCGAAGCGCTTCAGTTTCTCACACATGGTTATAATCTCAACCCCGAAGAAATCCTCAAAAAAGCCATGTTCAAAGAAGACCACAGGCACATGGTTTTGATAAAAGACATCGAGATTTACTCACTATGTGAGCATCACTTGCTGCCGTTTATCGGCAAAGCACACATTGCTTACATCCCAAACGGCTACATTGTCGGATTAAGTAAAATACCCCGCATCGTAGATGTATTTGCAAGGCGCTTGCAGGTGCAGGAACGCCTCACTGACCAAGTTAAGGATTGCTTGCAGAACACCTTAAAACCACTTGGGGTTGCAGTGGTCATCGAAGCCCAGCACCTTTGCATGCAGATGCGAGGCATACAAAAACAAAATTCAGTAGCTACTACCTCGGCCTTTACAGGCGCTTTTAATAAACCCGAAACACGAAATGAATTTATTAATCTGTTAGGAAGCAAGTTAGCATAATGAGAGCATATATTTTTCCCGGCCAAGGTTCACAATTTCCAGGAATGGCAAAAGAACTTTATGAAAACTCCTCTTTGGCAAAAGATTTATTCGAACAAGCAAATGAAATTCTCGGTTTTCGAATAACGGACATCATGTTTGAAGGCACAGCCGAGGAACTGAAGCAAACCAAAGTCACGCAACCCGCTGTTTTTTTGCATTCAGTCATTTTAGCGAAAACACTGGATGAATTTCAGCCCGACATGGTGGCCGGACATTCTTTGGGTGAATTTTCGGCATTGGTTGGCAACCAAACTTTGGATTTTGAAGACGCGCTAAAACTTGTCTCTGCAAGGGCATCAGCGATGCAAAAGGCATGTGAAGCTGTGCCCTCAACAATGGCTGCGGTGCTTTCATTGGAAAATGAAGTCGTTGAAAAAATTTGCGAAGAAATCGAAGGGATTGTGGTGCCCGCCAATTACAACTGCCCAGGACAGCTGGTCATTTCAGGCCAAGTGGAAGCCATCAATTCTGCTTGTGAAAAACTAAAGGAGGCAGGCGCGAGAAGGGCATTGGTTTTGCCTGTTGGCGGGGCATTTCATTCGCCTTTAATGGAACCAGCCAGGGTTGAACTTGAAACAGCCATCAACAATACGAATTTCAACGAGCCGATTTGCCCTGTTTATCAAAATGTAGATGCACAGCCACACACTAATCCCGAAGAAATCAAACAAAATCTGATTGCGCAACTCACTTCACCTGTTCGCTGGACACAAACCGTGCAAAACATGTGCATAGATGGAGCTTCCCAATTCATTGAAGTCGGTCCCGGTAAAGTATTACAAGGGTTGGTGAAAAAAGTCAATGCTGAAGTAGAAGCAGCAAGCGCTGACCTTCAAAGCGTATGATTCAGTAACTTACCTGAATTCAAAATCTTGTGCAGGTGTTCTTCGGTGAGCGAATCACGCATCGCTGCAATATGGTCTATGCGGTGGCAATCGCTGCCGATGAAGCTAAACAACCCGTCATCAACCATTCTGTCGGCTATTTTTTTAGTGATTGGCGAGTAGTAGCCCACCAGTGAGTTTATATTGAGTTGCAGCAGGATTTCTTTGTCCACAAAATCCTGGTATTTTTCATAATTATTGTACCAGTACGCGTAGCGCTCGGCATGTGCCAACACAGGCTTGTAGCCCGCCAATTGCATTTCGAAAGTAGCATCGACAATATTTGGCGGTTCGATCATGAATGCCAGTTCAAACAACACGTAATTATCACCAAAAGTCAGCAAATCCTTTTCTTTTATTTTCTTTATAAAATTTTCATCGAGATAATACTCAGCAGCGGCATCAATTTCGATATTTAATTCATCATCTTTTGCTATGGCATTACGTACATCATCCAACCCCTTTAAAATGATTTCGCGGGTGTTTTTATAGTGGTCACTCATGATGTGCGGTGTGGTGATTACCTTTTTAAAGCCCAAATCCTGCATAGCTCGCAGCAGTTCGAGTGAATCTTCTATTGTTTGCGCGCCATCGTCAATGCCCGGGATTAAATGGCTGTGCATGTCGGTCTTCAATACCGACAGGTCGGCAGGAGGGAGAACTACCTTTTTCTTAAAAATTTTTGATAAGATACTCATCTCTTTATGCTTTCATGTTGACATAGTAAACCAGCTGACGGTCTCGGCTTTGTCTCAGAATTACAATACAAAATTAGCTGTTTAACAATTACCCAGTATAATCCCTCACCTTCTCCCCCACATAAATTTGCCTTGGCCTGCCGATGGGTTCACCGTTTTCAATCATCTCTTTCCATTGGGAAATCCAGCCGGGCAAGCGGCCAAGGGCAAACATCACCGTGAACATTTCGGTGGGAATTCCGAGCGCACGGTAAATAATACCCGAATAAAAGTCCACATTGGGATAGAGTTTTTTCTCGATGAAATAATCGTCTTTCAACGCTACTTCTTCTAGTTGGCGAGCAATATCGAGCACGGGGTCGTCAACACCCAATTTTTCAAACAAGTCATCGCACGATTTTTTGATGATGCGTGCCCTCGGGTCGAAGTTTTTATAAACACGATGCCCGAAGCCAAACAGCCGGAACGGATCGTCTTTGTCTTTGGCCTTATCCACCCATTTTTGCAGGTTGCCACCATCGTTGCGGATTTTTTCCAGCATTTCAATTACCGCCTGGTTGGCGCCACCGTGCAACGGTCCCCACAAGGCAATCACGCCAGCAGAAATAGAAGAATACAAGTTCGCCTGCGAAGAACCGACAATCCGTACGGTTGATGCCGAGCAGTTCTGCTCATGATCGGCATGAAGAATCAGCAGTTTGTCAATCGCATCTACAGCCACCGGATCGGGCTCATACTCCTCAGTAGGATTGGCGAACATCATATGCAAGAAATTCTCACAATAGTTATACTTGTTTTTTGGGTACATGATAGGATGCCCCAACGAATTTTTGTAAGACCAAGCCGCCAGCGTGGGCAGTTTCGCCAGCAGGCGGATAATGGTCATATCAACGGCTTTTGGCGGGCGGTTGGGGTTTTGAGAAAGTGGGTAAAAAGTGGAAAGCGCACACACCATCGAAGCCAACACGCCCATCGGATGCGCTTTTGAGGGATACGCTTCGTAAAACTGCTTCATGTCTTCATGAACCAACGTATGATGGCACACTTTCTCTGCAAAATTTTCATACTTTACCTTTCCAGGAAGCTCCCCATTAATAAGCAAGTAAGCTACTTCAAGAAAAGTGGATTTTTCTGCCAGTTGCTCAATAGGGTATCCGCGGTAGCGCAAAATGCCTTTTTCGCCATCGAGAAATGTAACAGCGCTTTTAGTAGAGCCTGTGTTTTTATAACCGGAATCAATAGTGATATAGCCCGTTGTGCTCCGCAGTTTGGTGATGTCAATGGCTTTTTCGCCTTCACTGCCTTCAAAAACGGGTAGTTCGAAATCTGTTCCGTTAAGGCTGAGTTTTGCTGTTACGCTCATTTTAGTAGAATTTAGGTTGGATAATCGGTTTCTAAAATATACAGAAATTTTGGAATAGAGATGATTTTCGATAAATAATTCTAAAAATCACTGAATTTCTTGCATTCATAAATTGAAATTCAAGGCAAAGATGCACTTTCGTTTATAGCACACCTTCTACTTTATTGTGTTTAGACTGATAGAAATCTCTATCAAACTCTTACAAGAGACTCTTCTGGCATTTATTTTCTGCAAATCGAGTTTACCAATAGCGAAATTCATAAAAAGTTGATTGTTGAGTAAATGAAACGAAAGTTTTATATTTGCACCACATCGCGGGGTGGAGCAGTTGGTAGCTCGTTGGGCTCATAACCCAAAGGTCGCAGGTTCGAGTCCTGCCCCCGCTACAAGGAAAAGAGGGCATTTCAGCCCTTTTTTTATGCCAGGGTAAAACATTTTGAACTTTTCCTCCATCCTCAAAACGCATATTTTTCCGTTTTTTCGCGCATATTTCATAAATTTGAACCTATAGGTAAAGAGTATTCTTCATTTAATGCAATACAGGACATTGCAAAGGCATTCTTGCGCAAAGACGACATTCTGGAAAAGATAGGTAGCAGGTCAAACTATCACCTAACAATTTCAACCCCTTGAAAACACAGGAAAAACACCAAAACAAAACACCCGATTTTCCGATACTTCTCCTCATTCAAACAAAAAGCTTTTAAACCAGTGCCTCAAAAGCGCTGACTTTCGTATAGGTAGGCAGCATATCACCTAATCTCTGCCATAGAAGTTACATGTAAAACAAAAGTACAAAATCAATCACATCGAACAAAAAAATCTCAACCTGAGAACCCACCTGAAGCGGCTCCATCGAAAACCATCTGCTATTCCAAGAGTTTGCTGATGCTGATTGCTTGCCTGAAGATTTATTTTTTGGGGTGATTAAAATATGGGGTTCTAAATAATTTTGTAATTTGCGTTAAATTTCCCTTCGATTTTCATGAAGCATTTGCTTTACATAGCGTTTTTAGCGTACTCACTGGTTGCCTTTTCGCAACCTAAAAAATACGAGCACGAGACCAACAACATGGTCATCAACCTGGCTGATGCAACACTAAAGTTT
>NVWW01000073.1 GCA_002746335.1 Flavobacteriales bacterium
AAGTTTATCCTGAATTAGTGTCAATTGATCAGGAGGGTTTCAAAAGTGTGAATTATGCTAAAATAACACCAATTCTTATTGAAGCAATAAAAGAGCAGCAGCAAATGATCATGGAATTAAGAGAGGAAAACAGTTTATTGAGATGGAATAATGCAGCAACGGGACAAAAACTCAGTGCAACCAACAAGCGACTCAGTACACTTGAAACCATTATTAATATAACCTCTAAAAAATAAACAATGAAAAATATCAACCTATCGGTTATCCTACTGCTCATCTCCACTTTAATCCTGGCACAAGGAGTTAGCATCAATAATACGGGAAATGCACCGGCAACCAATTCCATATTAGATGTAAGCTCTACAACAAAAGGCATGTTAATCCCCCGGATGACAACCGTTCAAAGAACAACCCTTACCCCAGGAGTAGGAGAAGACGGTATGTTGGTTTATGATACCGATACCGAAAGTTATTGGTATTACGATGTAAGCGCAACAGTATGGATACCGTTCTTGAGTGGTTCGGCTTCAAATAATGGCGGTTGGCGTTTAACTGGTAATATCGGCACTACAGCCGGCGCCAATTTTTTAGGCACCACCGATGCGAAGGATGTAGTTTTTAAAACTAACAATTCCGAGGCCATGCGCATCGATCAAAATGGCAATGTAGGTATTGGGTTAACAGGTCCTACCGAAAAATTGGAAATTTCTGGTGGTGGAATACAACTTAATGGAGACTACGGAATAGGGTTTTCTGGTGAATTACCAAGTAATGGAAATGTGGTTACTGACGCTTTTAAATTTTACCGTGACGAGAACTTTTTTGGTGCCAGTAATGACGCCTTTGTAATTGAAAAAACGGATGATTCCCAAGTCGATCCTGATGGTGGTATTGCCTTTACAAACAAAGGGAACGATAATGTAAGGGAGACAGCCATGGTTATCAAGGGTACAGGTAATGTTGGAATAGGAACCATAAGTCCTGGTCATGCTTTAGACGTAGTAGGAGATGTACGATTCTCAGGATTCTTATATCCCGATGTAGATGATGGAGCGTATATAGGTACCAGTACCCTGAATTTTTGGGGGGCTTACATCACGCGGACCTACACCGCAATTATCAGGGAAATTGATGGCACCAATGTCATCAATATGAACGGAGTAAGACATTTCTATTCACCCGTTGGTTCATTGGCCATGAGTATAGATAACAACAACAATGTGGGCATCGGCACTACAACACCGGCAGGGCAATTGGAGCTTTCCCTTGATCAGGGCCGCAAACCAGGTGGAGGCACATGGACGACAACATCCGATGAACGGCTAAAGAATATTGAAGGCGACTATACCAAAGGGCTCAAGGAAATTCTTCAATTGGAGCCTATTACCTACTACTATAAAAATGTGGGTGATCGAATTTTTGAAGAAGAAGTGCTCAACACCCTCAATGTAGGTTTCAGCGCCCAGGAAGTACAAAAAATATTTCCCGAAGCTGTTGGAACCGATGCGGATGGTTATTTAAACTTCAATATGCACGCTATTTTAGTAGCTTATGTAAATGCCATTAAAGAACTCAAAGAGGAGAATGATGCACTTAAAAGTGAAATTTCGGAAATGAATGTGTTGATAAGCAAAGTTGAGGAAATTGATGCATTAAAATTGGAACTGAAAGCAGTGAGGTCAATGATTGAAGTACAGGTAAAAAAATAACTTGCCCCAAATAGCATTGGCCGGCCATTGAAAAACTCTTAGTAGGAAAAGAAATAATAAAAGCATATTTATATATGAAAACGTGACCATGAAATTCAGGCTTTATTTTAATTCAACGAATTATGAAAACCCCATCTTTAAAACCGGCTTATTCATAGAAGCACTGCGCTTGGCCCCTACAACAAAACCAATAATCATTAAACAGCTTGTTTCCGTTGTTGTTTTTGCAACCATAACAGTACTGTTGCTTACTGCCAATGCCTACTCACAAGCCATAGGCATCAACGATGATGGTATTGCCCCGCCTGCAGGCATCAATGTGGAAATTGACTTTGACAAGGCAGGTGATGCCACTACAAAAACGTGGCTGCTGATTGACGGAGATATTACCACGGCCAACCAAACCGCCAACCTCACCGGCTTAGACATTAACCTTTCTGACGGTGCATTTAACTCCACTGCTACTAACATTGGGTTGAATGTGGATCTCAGTGGGCTAACGGGTGGCACAAACTATGCAGGTATTTTTATGGGTGGCAACGTTGGGGTTGGGACGACATCTCCTTCCAGACTGTTTCATCTATTTTCTTCAGGGAGAACCACTGGTTATATCGAATCCACAGGTTCTACTGTTAATGATTACGCAGAAATATTACTCAAATCAAATAGTAATGCCGCTGCAGCGGGTATGTTTAAAAATTCTACAGGACAAACGTTATATGCAGGGGCGGGTAGCTTGAACATAGGAACTACAGTCTCTGAGAATTTTGGTATTCTAACCAATAACCTGTTAAGGGTATTTGTTAAGGGGAATGATGGCAATGTAGGAATTGGGACAACAAGCCCTTCTGCTTTGCTTGATGTTAATGGTGATGTAGAATGGGCAGGAGGCAAGGGAGTGTTGAGCAATTGGACATCGACCAAAAACAGTGATGTGGATGCTTTGCTGCCCGGCACCATATTTGGTACATACATACAATCGCAGAGCAGTGGTCATATAACAATTGGGATCCGGTCCAATGATAGCAATGATTCTTTTTCAGTTCTTTCTGACTCTGATTTTAACGGTACTCAGGATAAAGTAGTGTTGTTCGCAAGAGCCAATGGAAGAGTGGGAATCGGAACATCAACCCCGGGTTATCAATTCGAAGTGTCTACCAACAGTGCAGCAAAGCCCACCAGTTCTTCCTGGACAGTTAGTTCTGATAGGCGGTTAAAGAGGGACGTACAGCCATTTACCGAAGGGTTGGATGTCATAGGCAAAATAGATCCAGTGTGGTTTAAGTATAACGGTTTAGCTGGTATCTCTATGGAAGAAGGTGGTGTGGGAGCTATTGCACAAAATATTCAGGATGTTGCTCCATATATGATCAAGCCTTTTCAATACACCGATACTATAACTGGAGAAACAACAACTTACTTGGGTGTGGACTACGGAGCAATGGATTTTGTTTTGATCAATGCTATAAAAGAGCAGCAGCAAATGATCATGGAATTAAAAGAGAAAAACAATCTGTTGAGATCGGATAATACTATGATCAAAGGAGAAAACGCAGCAATAAATAACCGACTCAGCACAATTGAATCCATTTTGAATGACACCTCTAAAAAATAAATGATAAAGAATCTCATTCTGTCAGTTACCCTGTTGCAATCCGGGCATTAATCTACGCTCAGAATGTAGGTATCAATACCGCGGCAGATTATTGCAACTACTCTCAACATTGCTTCGGCCAGTTTAATAATAAGCTGCTTCCGTAAAATACTTTGTCTCGATCACCATGTCGATATGGCTCAGTTTTTGAAAATCTTATGTATTATTAAATTTCTCTATACTCCTTTCGTTTTGAATCGGAGGTAGAGAGGGCAGAAAGAAATATTTTTATATGAATAATGTATTTTATCATATTCGGATAACCTTTTGTTAACCCAATTTGCTTGCGCGAAATTGACCGATGCCATAAATTTGTACTAATTAATTTCAGTTAAGAAATTTGGTTTTTTGAAAAAGCCGAAAACAAATAAACAATCATTAAAAAACCAATTATGAGAACAAGATTATTCTTAGCAGCTACACTCGTTTTAGTGGGTATGAGTGGCAATGCACAGAACAAACAACTATCTCCTGCCAAATGGGGAACCGATCGGGAGTGGGAAACCGATCGGGAGTTTTTATCCTTAGGCGCTAAACGGGCGGAGCATACTCACCGGCCCAAGTTCGATCCAAGAGAGCGCATGCAGGAATTTACTGCTGCAGCTTCAAGCTTGTTAGACAGTACTTACTATTGGGATTGGGATACACTCACTAATGCCTGGATAATTTCCAGCAAAGCGCTCTTTACTTACGATGCAAACAGTAATCAGATAAGTCGGCTATATCAAAATTGGAATGGAAGCAGCTGGATGAATAGTTCGCAGGCTTTCTACACTTACGATGCAAACAATGATCGGACAAGTCGGCTACATCAAAGTTGGAATGGAAGCAGCTGGGTGGACGAGTGGCAGGAGTTCTCCACTTACGATGCAAACAATAATCAGACAGGTTGGCTACGTCAAAGTTGGAATGGGGTCAGCTGGATAAATATTTGGCAGGGTTTCGACACTTATGATGCAAACAATAATGGGACAAGCGAGCTATATCAAACATGGGATGGAAGCAGCTGGATGAATAGTTCGCAACATTCACACACTTACGATGCAAACAATAATCAAACAAGTTGGCTACGTCAAAGTTGGAATGGAAGCAGTTGGGTGAATGATTGGCAATCTCTCTACACTTACGATGCAAACAATAATGAGACAAAGGAGCTGGATCAAATATGGAATGGAAGCAGTTGGGTGAATGATTGGCAATATCTCTACACTCACGATGCAAACAATAATCAGACAAATGAGCTGGAGCAAATATGGAATGGAAGCAGTTGGGTGAATGAGTGGCAATATCTCTACACTTACGATGCAAACAATAATCAGACAAATGGGATAGTTAAAATATGGAATGGAAGCAGTTGGGTGAATGAATGGCAATATTTGGAAACATACGATGCAAACAATAATTGGATAAGTGGGCTAGAGCAAACTTGGAATGGAAGCAGTTGGGAGAATTATTGGCAATATTCCTACACTTACGATGCAAACAATAATGAGACAAGTGAGCTACAGCAAAGTTGGAATGGAAGCAATTGGGAGAAGACCGATTCATTATATCATTATTATAGCACCCCAACAAGTATCACAAGTTTAATGACACAAAAGAAGGAACTCGTAGTTTATCCCAATCCATTCAGTAGCTATACCATTATCGAGTTTAAGAATCCCAAAAAGGAAAAACATACCTTAACCCTTTACAGCTCAATAGGACAATTAGTACGACAAAATGAGAATATTTCAAATGAACAAATAAGAATAGAAAGAGGCGATCTAACGAAGGGGGCGTATTTCTTTCAATTACAGATCGGCCGTGAGATAATTGGAAGGAGTAAAGTAATAATTGAATAAAAGATATGAAAAGTATAGATTCGGCAAATCACCCCTGCCCTTGCCTGCCGGGGTAACGGTTGCAAATAAAAGCGACTGGGCAATTGAGTATAGCGTTAGTTTATCTACGGTCAATAACATTATTTATAGATATAATCACATTAAACCATGAATTCAAGAATTCTTCAAAATTCTGAAAACGAATTCTCAGACACCGGAACCTATATTATTAAACAAATCGTTACCAATGAATTCGGGTGTCTTGATACGGCTTACAATGAAATAGTTATAGGGTCTGATTTTGCCATATATATTCCCAGTGCCTTTATGCCCAATAGTGATGGCGTTAATGACTTTTTTTTCCAAAAGAAACTGGAATAAACTATGAACAGTTTGTTTTTTATATCTTTAACCGCTGGGGGAAATTGATATACGAGACCAACAGCATGGACGGTACATACCGAGGAGAACAAGTGCAACAAGATGTTTATGTTTGGAAACTCAAAGTAGAAGAAAATACTGTAAACAGGCAAGCTCATGAAAATCAGGGGCATGTAACTTTGTTTAGGTAAAAACGTGAAAAAATGATAGCGTCATTATTTGTTAAACCGACTGAAACCAGCCCTAAAGTGGTTTTCGACCCCAAACAGGGCATTTTTGAAATTTCGGGTGAGTCAAAACCTGCAGACTGCAGGGAGTTTTTCGGAAAATTAATGAGTTGGCTGGATGAGTACAAAAAAGTGTTTATTAAAAGAAAAAAACTTGTTACAGGCCATGGTAAGCTTAATTTAACGCTCAAGCTAGATTATTTCAACTCAACCAGTGCAGTATATTTACTGGAAGTCATTCGTTTTTTTGAACGCCTTTGGGAAGAAATGTATAATGCGAAAGTGCTTTGGTATTATCAGGAAATAGATGAAGATATGAAAGAAACAGGCGAAGAGTTTTCATCGCTTGTTAAATTGCCTTTTGAGATGATTGTGATAAATGAAGGATTATTAATCGAAGCAACGAAAAACACACCTCTTGTAAATTTTGACGTTAAAAAGAAAGTATTTGGCATTAACGGAAAATCATTTCCGGAAAATGCCGATGAGTTCTACACACCAATTTTGCAATGGATTGAAGTCAAGGGAAACGAATATGTAAAAGCATCTTCTGTTTTCAATTTTCATTTGGCGTATATTAACACAGCCTCATTAAAAGCGCTTAGAAGGATGTTAGAATTATTGGAAAAGCTACACTCAGCAAGCGTTCATTTTGAAATTAACTGGTTTTATGCAGACGAAGAAGAATTGGAAGAGGCACGAGATTTGGCGGTGAACATCAGCCTTCCTATAAAATATCATTTAACAGACTAAAGATGATGAGAAAAAACATTTTTTTTGTAGTCTGTCATGCGGTTTTCTTCCTGACAATTATAGGCTGTGCCAATGATGCCTGCCAAGATGAAAAATTAGATGAAGCAAGAGCGATGTATAAAAACGAAGCATATAATGATGCTTTGAGCGTCATTCAGCTCGCCCTTGAAAATTGCCGCGATAAGGACTCAGAGTTGGATTTACAATTTCATTTGGTATTAGGTCAGGTTTATACGCAGCTATACGGTAAAGCAAACGAAAAGGAATATTTTGGCAAAACGATTGATGCATACAAATATGCTTTAAAAATAAACCCGAATAACCTAAGTGCCAATTACAATATGGGAATTGTATATTACAATGAAGGCGTAAATCAGATAAAAAAACTGGATTATTGTAATTCAGCGGAGGCATTTAGTGCTTCAATTGACTTTAACGATCCAAATGCTGAAATTCCTTCTCTTGAAAAACTGATGGTATGCTATCTAAGCGTAGTTGATGAACTTTCTGGAGATAAAATAGCCAGCACATTTCAATTGGCCCTTCCTTACCTTGAGAAGGTCTATGAGTTAGACCCGCAACATGAAAATACGCTTATTGCACTGGCGGGCATCTATTTTGCATTAGAAGACTATGAAAAAGTGGAATATTACCAGAAAATGAATGTGAAGAATAAAGTTTAAACGAATAATTATGATTACAAAAAAACGATAATCCTATGAAACGAAAAACATCATTATTTTTTCTATGTGCGACATGCATTTTTTCTGCTGCGAACGCTCAGGTTCTTTACAACAACGCTACGATTGGCATTACCCAAGGGGTTGTGATGATAGTAAAAGGCACCGCCATTAATGACGATTCACTGAGCAATTTAGGAAATCTACACATTGACAGCAATTTTGTGAACAACGGAGAAACCATGGGTGGAGGGAATTACTTTGTTGCAGGTGATTGGGAAAACAACATGGTTTTCACTGCCGATACTTCTACAGTGGAATTGAATGGAAACAGTCAACTCATAAAAGGCAATTCCGTTACTAATTTTTACAATTTAACCTTAACGGGAACAGGCGTAAAAACCCAGCAAATAGACGCCACACTTTCAGGCACATTGGCACTGAACGACCGCGAACTGCACACGGACACCCACACGTTTTTTGTGCTGAACAATGATACATTGGCCATCACGTCCATTTCCGATTCAGGCTTTGTTTCGAGCGACAATGGCGGCTTTCTTTCACGCGAAATGCAAAATGCCGCGACCTATTGGTATCCGCTCGGTTCGAGTGACACCACTTGGCGCTACCGCCCTTTGGAAATCACCCCGCAAAATGCCAATGCGCAAACCTTTCAGGCGCGTTTTGCTAATACCCAAGCAACTTACGAAAATTATGATGTGAATTCATTAGACTCAACTTTGTGTTCTGTAAATCCTGATTATTATCATCAAATTAGCCGTACATTGGGCAGCGATTCGGTCGGCATCACCATTTATTATGACAATGTTGCCGACCTGAATGGGCAAGTCATAGCCCAATGGCAAAGTTCTGCTAATTGGTCGAGCACAGGAGCGGCAACTATCATTCCCAATTCCTCACCTATTCTGAGCAGCATCGCCAAATTCAACTGGAATGATTTCAATGAAATTGCTTTTGCCACCGGCATCAAAGGACTTCAAAAAACTATTTCAACTACAGATGTGCAATGTGCAGGTGATTCTTCAGGACAGATAATTGTAACAGCAACAGGGGGCACTTCGCCCTATACCTACCAGTGGAGTAATGGAGAAACCACCCCTTCTATAACCGGGTTGGGTGCCGGAACCTATTCAGTAACCATCTCCGATACCACAGGATGTTTAGCAGTTGATTCTTCTATCATCAATATGGTTGGCACTCCTCCGACTTTAACGTCATCATCAACAGATGAGGCCTGTTCAGGCAGCGGTGATGGCACTGCAACGGAAACTCCATCGGGCGGAAATAGTCCTTATTCTTATCAGTGGGATGCGGCTGCCGGCAATCAAACCACGCAAACGGCTGTGGGCTTGGTTTCCGGAACTTACATAGTAACAGTAACCGACTCACTGGGCTGTTCGTCTACAGATACGGTAATTGTTTCAACCGCCCCGCCGGCTACCGTCATTTTTTCGGGAGATACTGTTATTTGCAGCGGAAACAATGCAACACTTTCGGCAACATTGTCGGGAGTAACTGCTGATTCCTATCTATGGAGCACGGGTGATATAACAGGTAGTATCACCGTTTCACCAACAACAGATGTCACCTACAACGTAACTGTGACCTACGGAGCTTGCTCAGTTTCGGATAATATTACAGTTACAGTCAATGTCGGACCAACGGCATTTATTACAGGAAACAATGTCATGTGTAAAGGAGCAACTGTAACGCTCTTTGCCAACCAGCAAGCAGGCGTCAGCTATTCATGGAGCACTGGCGAAACAAACGATTTCACAACTGTGACATTAAACGCTGATGCTACGGTTTATTTAACTGTGACGAATTCTTGTGGCTCGGCAACGGATTCCATTTTGATTGCTGTTTCTGCTCCTGTAGCAAATGCCGGTAATGACACAACCATTTGGGCAGGAGATAATGTTGTTTTGAACGGTTCGGGAGGCGGAACATACCAGTGGATTCCTTCTGCTTATTTAGATGACCCGAATTCACAAAACCCAACGGCAACACCCGATGAGGATATTACTTATTCTTTAATTGTTACTGACGCATCGGGCTGTTCAGACACAGTTGAAATAACCATAATCCTGGACTATGTTTTTGAGTTGGGCGTACCGAATGTATTTTCACCCAATGGCGATGGCGAAAATGACTTTTTGTTTGTGCAGGGGAGAGGGCACGGGGTTGAGTTTTTGGAATTTATTATTTACGACCGCTGGGGTGAAAAGGTATTTGAAAGCAATTGCTGTTGCGTGGAATCATGTGGTTGGGATGGCTCATTCCGTAGCAAGGAAATGAACACGGGAGTATATGTTTACATTTTAAGGGCGACTGTAAATGGTGCTTCCATTGAAAATCACGGCAACTTTACATTAATTCGATAATTTATATATTTAAAAATAAATCAGATGAAAAAACAAGCACAACACACCAGTTTATTATTCGTTTTATGCTTTCTATTTTCTGTTTCTTGTTTCGCGCAGGACATCCACTTTTCACAATTCTATCAAACCCCTTTAATTGTCAATCCCGCCTTGACGGGCGTTTTCGGTGGTGATCAGCGCGTCATTCTCAATTACAAAGACCAATGGACAAGCTTTGGCGCTCCTTACAAAACGTTTGCTTTTTCGTTTGATGCTACAATGCTTAAAAAGAAATGGGATAACAGCTACCTTGGTGCAGGAGTTTCGGTATATAATGATGTAGCAGGAGATGCAAAATTAGGTACAACACAGGTTAATGCAGCACTTTCCGGGATTTTGTTTGTGAGCGACAACAACAGTATTTCGGCAGGCGTTATGGGAGGCTTTGCCCAGCGCAGCATGAAAGGTGAAAATTTCGAGTGGGGCAACCAATTTGTCAATGGTGTACACGATCCAAACCAACCCACAGGTGAGCCAGCGCAGAGCCTCGAGCCGTTCTTTTTTGGAGATGCTGCTGCTGGAATCAATTGGAACTACAGCCAGGAAGCATCAGATATTGCGAGAAATAATGAACTCAACTTAAACGCAGGGATTGCGGCTTACCACATCAACAAACCCAAACAGAAGTATTATAAACTGGGCGAACTGGAACAGCTCTATTCAAAACTCGTTGCGCATGCAGGCGCTTATATTGGGATGGGCAACACGAATATAGCATTGCTTCCCACCTTATTTTACATGCGCCAAGGTCCTGCACAGGAAATTGATTTTGGGGTGATGGGCAGGTTCACCATTCAGGAAGAATCGAAACTCACAGGAGTTCTCAAGGAAACTGCCGTTTCCATTGGTGGATATTACCGGGTGGGCGATGCTATTATTCCTGCAGTTATGTTTGAGATGGCCAATTTTGCTGTTGGCATCACTTATGACATCAACGTTTCAGCCCTTACCGAAGTAAGCCGTGGGAGGGGAGGGATGGAAATTTCATTGCGCTATGTCAATCCGAATCCTTTCAAAATTACTAATCGAAAAACCAACGTGAAGTTTTTCTGATTTATTCAACAGATAAGAAGTTTTGTCACAGCTGGACAATTGGACAGTTAGAAACAACTTTCGAGAAGGCAGAAGAAAATTTAAAAAGTTTAGAAACCAATCTGTTCACAATATTGTTTTTCTCCTGTTTTCGAAAAATCATTTTTGGCATATAATTTGCAAACACGGAAAACTAAAATTCACTACCATGAGAACATTTACACGCTTTACATTTTTCCTTTTATGCCTTCCCTTAGCAGCAGGCTGGGCAGGGAATGCTTTCGCACAAAACTCCAACGTGATTCTATACACCGAACATGGTGAAGGCATCTTCGTTATTCTGAACGGTATCAGACAAAATGCTTCGCCCGAAACCAACGTGAAAGTTACCGGCCTGAATGCCAATTCCTATCGCCTGAAAGTAATTTTTGAAGATAAAGTATTGGGTGAAGTGGACAAAACCCTGTATTTCAGCGAACCGTCAACGGAATACACCTATGCGGTCATCAACAAAAACAATGAATACAAGGTACGATTCAGAACTGCCGTTGAGTTGGCTCAAGCACCAACACACCACGAACACCAAACCGTTATTGTTTACACCACCACTCCTCCGCCCCTGACCAGTACAACCACGGTTACCGAGACCTATACAACTACCACCGAGCACGGCCATCCTCATACAACTGAGGGCGTCTCCATGCAAGTAAATGTGGATGGGTTTAACATGAATATCAACGTGAGCGATGACATGCACTCACACACTACTGGAACCTCCACTTACTCCACCACAACGACCACCACCACTACAGCATCGGCAGCAACTTCTGAACCCGATCACTACGTGATGGCCGGATATAATGGCCCAATCGGATGCTCYTGGCCCATGRCTGACGCTGATTTTTCAAAGGCMAAGCAATCCGCAGCATCGAAGGACTTTGAGGACTCCAAACTAAAGGTGGCAAAGCAAATTACTGGTTCTAATTGTCTAATGGCAAAGCATGTGAAAGAAATGATGAGGGTGTTTGATTTTGAAAGCTCTAGGTTGGAATACGCCAAGTTTGCATACTCCCACACCTACGACAAAGGAAATTATTATTTGGTGAATGACGCCTTYGATTTCGAACTAACCATTGACGATTTGAACGACTACATCGGGCAATAGGTTTAGCTTACAGCTTAACTGATTTACACAAGTTCTCTCCGTTAAGCACCTTAATTTTTTGCGTTGGGTATGTCACGAAACGAAAGGTTGTAAATATTGATGAGTTGTAGTATTTCCTGCCGCTGGAACTTCATGTTACTAATTTGTTCGTTTTTGCCTTCATAATCAGTTAATAATGGCGCCATTATTTTTTTAAACCGCGGACCGGAGATATTGTAATATATACCGCCCTTCACCAAATACATCATGTGATGAGCGAAATCATGGTCCTTGATTATCACACTGTAATACTCAATCCTTCCCTCTTGTTCCCGTTTGAGAAAAATAGACTTTTGGTCAAATCTTCGGAAAAGTTCAGTACCTCTTGTGTACTCAATAATATCTTTGGTCTTTATTTTTTGCTTTTCATTGTGGACGAAAATCAAAATGCGGTTGGTGAAACCACGGTTGTCTATTCGGCCCTTTAGCGTATCACCRTTGTTCCAAATCACATGACCCTTAATAAAATGAGTTTGCGCATTAACCGAAGTCAAAGCTATAAGTAAAATGAAAAGGGTGAATCTCAAGAGCTGGTTTTGGAATGAGTACGAAATAATAGTAGAAAAGTTGCGGGACACGYTCCTAATATGTCCACAACAACACCCTATTCAACTAAACCTCGACCAATCAGGTATCAATTCATTGAGTGCAGTGCCATGCGGTTGCCTTCGCTGTCAATAAACATGGCCATATAGCCATGCTCTTTAGAGATTTGCTTTTTAGCCATAATTACTTGGCCTCCTGCAGCATCAATGCGGTCTTGCACCACTTGCAGGTCGGGGCTGGCATCCATGTAAACCACTGCGCCATCCTGACCCGGAGTGTAATACTCTCCATGGCAAAGCGCACACCCTACTTCCTTATGGGGAAAAATGCCCATTTTAAAAGGGCCGAAGTCGGTAGGAAAAATATCCACCTCGAAAATGGTTTCGTAAAAGATTTTTGCCCGGTCGAAATCAGCCACCGGTATCTCGAACCAGTGGGCCCAGGACTTTTCTTGTCCGGTTTTTTCTTGCATGTTTAGAGTTATTTAGTGATTTATAGTTAAGCAAGGCATGTAGCCTCGCATTCAAAAAGTGTTATTTATTATTTGAAAAACGAAGTTACCAAAATCTAACAACCAAAAATAGACTTTTTTGTAAAAACTTCAGGAAGTGGTCGCTTTAACCAACTCATACAACCCCTCCCCATTCACTAATCTGCTTTGATGCTTTCTTAAGAAAATTGAAAGCATTTGAAAATACCTGTCTCCGCAATTTTGCAAGAAAATTTTTGCTTTTAACGGCAAATGCATCTTTTTCATTTCCTCTACCTGTGTAATCTCATAGGGATGGAAATAATAAGCCGTATGGCCTTTTTTTAAAGAAGAATTCAACGCCAAGTTGTTATAAACATTGCCAAATATTCGGTGTGTAATGCCCGAACCCGCAGGTAATTTCAGCAAAGGGAACACAGCCCAGGGCAATTCCACCAAATCGCTGTCGCCTTCTTTGCCAATGTTCTCCTTTTTCGAATGGTAAGGGCGTTGCGGTGCGTTAGTGAAATCTCCAAACTTACCCATAATACGCCTTGTTGGTGTAACGGACGAATCGTATTTAATCCCAAACTCCAGCAAGTCCTCCACGATGCTTTTCGGCACTGAAGAATTGGGTGATCGGTAACCGATTACTTCCTTTCCCAAAAGGGTTTCCAGTAATTTTTTCGATTTTTCCAAATCGTTGCGGAATTTCTCCCGCGATTCGTATTCGTAATCCAAATGCTCATAGTTATGGCAGCCGATTTCATGGCCTTCGGCAGCGATTTTCTTCACCAAATTTGGAAATAACTCGGCAATGTATCCAGTAAAGAAAAAGGTGGATTTGAAGTTTAGCTCATCAAAAAGCCGCAGGATTTTATCAATTGGTTCGCTAAGCGTATCAGGTGGCGATGTGCCACCGTACAAATCACTGAAACAACTTTCGCAATCAGGCCAAAGCGAGTTGACCGATCCTGTTGCCCACCGGGCAAGCCACACGGGGTCAACATCAACGGAAAGGAAGATTTTATTTTCTTTTATCACAATTTTAACGCTTACAAAGAACTCTACAATGGCTTTGATTTTTTGACAAGCAAAAAGTTTATAAATACTTAATGCATGCAATTCTACTCTTACAATGTTTTTAAATGTAGCAAGAGGAAGAAGCCAGCCCTAAACCGTTTGTGATTTGTTTTTTAAAAATGCAAGAAAACGCCTTAACTTCACAAGCATTTTATTGCTTTGTTTTGGAAGTAGTTACAAAATAATTCCCACAGATACCGCCAATTTCAATTTGTTCATTTTCGGCACATCATCTGAATTTCTGATGACGTTAGGGAAAGCATCCCACCGGTAGGTAGGCATTAAGCTCACGTTCATTTTTTCGCAGAGCTGCACTTCCCATCCAAAGCCGAATTCGGGTGCGGCTGTAATTGGGGAAAAACTATTGTCTTTTCTCGCGAATGTTTCCCCGGTTTCTGTACGGTATGTTTTATTAGAAGAAACTGCAAAAGCTGTGTTTACCCCGGCATAAATAACAGGTGTAACAGTGATGCCACTCTCTTCGCAGGTCTGCTGGCAACAGGTTGATTTTAATTTGAAGCCAACAGGAACCTCCAGCACGCTTACATTGTTGCGAATCATTTCCACATTGTAAACCATCTCATTGTTTGATGTAGTCATTACTGGTGTGATGGTGCTATTGTGGTAATTGGTTGAGGTGTAGTTGGCGCCAACAGTCACTGAGAAATTTTCACAGAAACTGTATTCTGCCCACGCTCCTGCAGTTAAGCCGAAGTTGGTGTGGCTCACTTTGTTGCCAAAACCGGCATTGGTAATTTTGTAATGGTGAAAATCTGGCGAAACGGTCATGCCAGCGATCCATTTTCCACCTGATGCAACACATTCTTTTTCAGTTTCGTCACAATTGTTATTGCCTGCCATTGCAAATGCGGCAACGAGCAAAGCAGAAAGAAAGGAGGTTATTTTTTTCATGCTTTTAAATTTTTAAAAGTTGGTGCAAGTTACAATTATTTGTGTGTTTGTACAAGAAAATGCTTTGGAATAAATTTAGATTGCAATAGTGCTGAGATTTTTTTCTTCAAAGACTTGACACGTGTTTTCTAATGCCGTACATTCGGCTCCTTTTCTTTATAAACTCAATGAGTTCCATCAAAATAGTTTACTATGCTGAATAAAATAGCTTGTCCCGAAAGCACGGGGAAATCTCGGTTTTTAGCAAGAAAAAAACTTTACGCCATCGTCACAGGAATGGCGTTTTTTTGTTTGGCCAAAGCCCAACCTCCAGTTCAATTCTCAGCCGATATTACCAACGGCTGTGCGCCTTTAACAGTGAACTTCACTAATGAAACCCATTTCGGTACAGACACTACCAATTGGGATTTTAGGTGGGGCTTTGAAGATGGCTCTCCCTTTGACACTGTTAATTACCACGTTACCCACACCTTTAACCAACCGGGCAACTACAATGTGGAACTTTATGGAGATAGTTTCGGCAACCCAAATGGTTATTTTTATGTGAATATAAATGTGGATGGCATTGTCAATAATTTTTCACCTGCAGATAGCTCGCAGTTTTGCCCTGGCATATCCATTAATTTCGACTACAATGGTGGGCAATATGATTCACTGATATGGCTGTTTGGAGATGGTGATACAGGCATGTGGAATTTTGTTCCGCATACCTATGCTGATACGGGAACTTATATAGTAACCATGTATGCCAAAAATGCCAACTGTGGCTGGGATACCGTGGTTCAAACCATCATTGTAGACAGTAGTGCTGCTCCTAATGTAACAATTAACGCGATGACTGATAGTATTTGCCCGGATGACAGTTTGCAATTCAACACAATGAATTTTTATTCCTCTTACATGTGGATTTTTGACGGAACAGACACGTTGTATTCTTCAAACCCGTGGTATTCATGGGGGCCTGCTCAAACAGGCGATAGGCAAATTGTTGTCGAAGCAACCAATAGTTGTGGTAATTCGGGCAGAGATACTATCTATATCAATGTGAATGCCACGCTGGTTCCAAGCGCTTCGGTGATGTATTGTTGCAGTCCTTTTTGCCCAAATGAACCGGTAGGATTCAACACAAATGAACCGGGTAGTTACAAATGGTACTTTGGAGATGGTGATTCATCAACAATGATGAACCCCACTCATTATTATACAGACACCGGATATTACAACGTACAATTAATTATTTCCAATGCTTGCGGAAACAGTGACACCGCCTATGCCGATTCGGTTGAGATTCGATATGATACTACCCAAGTGCCCAATGCGGATTTCTTTTTTGATGTGGATATGTGGCCTTCCCCAGACACATTAAATATTTGCCCCGGAAGAATAGTTGATTTTAACAACAACAGTTGGGATAACAGTAGTAGCAATCCAACTTATTTATGGAACTACGGTGATGGCGCAACTTCTACTATGGCTGAAGAGCCGCATCTATACGACAGCGTGGGAACTTTCATAGTACAGCTAATTGCATCTAACAATTGTGGTGGAGCAGATACGGCTATCAAATGGGTAATTGTTGACAGCACGCTATATCCCGGTTCTACTTTAGAGACATTTCCTTCTAATTATTTATGCCCTGGAGAATTTATAATTTTTAATGATGAACAACCAACTTTTGATGATTATTTGTATTCAATTTGGTTTGGAGATGGCGATTCATTGATTAATGTGCCGCAATACCAAGACAGCTTTGGAATTGCAACGCATGTATATAGCGATACCGGTACTTTTCCTTCTATTTTTACTTCTACCAATTTGTGCGGAATCAGTGATACATTGATGGATACCATATTTGTGTCGGACCCCAATCCGTTTTCATTCACCTTTGTAATGACTTCTGCTGACAGCGGGGATGCGGGTTGCCCGAATGACACGGTGGAATTTGTAGCACTTGGTGGCGTTTCTGTGCTTTGGGATTACGGTGATGGAACTCCGGTTGATTCCGGTGATGTTTCATCTAACGGCATACAGGCATTTCATCCTTATGCTGATACAGGTGTTTACTTAGTGAAAGCATTTATTACCAACGGTTGCGGAGTAGTGGATACAGACACCGTTTTTGTTTACATTGACACCACTTCAATTCCATACCCATGGTTCGATTCTGACCAACCCAACGATATTGCCTGTGTTGGCGAACAGGTGTTTTTCGAAGGCGGGTTGAATGGTGGAAACGATGATATTGTGCAGTGGTTTTGGGATTTCGATGATGGAGCCACCGATTCAGTGCAAAATCCTATGCACACATTTGCAACTACTGGGCCTCCTTTCCCTTATATTGTTCGTTTGACGGCTACCAATGGGTGCGGTACCGGTGTGACTACACGCTCGATTGAAGTACAGGAAGTTATTATTAATGAAACCGGTTTAACAATTACAAACACTGCCTGCGGTGATTCCACAGGGTCAGTAACCGGCTTAGCTGTTTCAGGATCAGGGCCATTTTCTCTTCAATGGATGAATGCCAATGGCGACCTTGAAGGAACCACTATTGACCTTGATACTGTGGAGGCAGGCAATTATACTTTAGTAGCAATGAACAACATGGGCTGTTCGGATACTTCCGGTGCTCATGCGGTGTTGAATGCAACTGCGCCAGTAGCACCTTTAGCCTCTTCGCCAGCGCCTTATTGCGATGGTGATGCGATTACAGACCTCACTGCAACGGGAACAGGCGGAACACTGATTTGGTATTCTGACCCCGCTTTGACTGATTCAGTCGGAACAGGAAGTCCATTCTCATCGGGAGCAACTACGGACAGTGCTTTTTATGTTACCGAAACCATTACTGGATGCGAAAGCCCCGCTACAACAGTAACAATAACGGTGAACCCCAACTATAATACCCCTGTTTCAACTTTCATTTGCAATGGCGATAGCATTTTGCTCGAAGGAGCATATCAAACAACGGCAGGAACTTATAACGATACCCTTTTAACAGTAGATGGGTGCGACAGTGTGATTGTAACCACACTGACCGTTAATCCAACTTATGCCACAAATGATACAACAGCCATTTGCAGTGGCGACAGCATTATGCTGGGTGGGGGGACTTATCAAACCACAGCCGGGTCTTATGTAGATACATTGTTAAGCATAGATGGCTGTGATAGCGTTGTTACTACTGAATTGACCATCAATCCAACATATTCAGTCCCCGAGACCATTGTGATTTGTGAAGGCGACAGCTTTATGCTTGGTGGCGCATACCAAAACATACCAGGCGACTATGTGGACACGCTGCTTACGATAGACGGCTGCGATAGCATTGTAACTACCAATTTAATAGTGAACTTGATAGATAGTACGAATGCCGTAGCAACAATTTGTGATGGCGATAGTATTATGCTTGGCGGGGCTTACCAATTTACGGCAGGAACCTACTATGATACTTATGTCGGCTCTAATGGCTGTGACAGTGTAGACGCAACAACATTAACAGTTAACCCGATTGATTCTACTAATGCTGYAGCAACAATTTGTGATGGCGAYAGYATYATGCTTGGCGGGGCTTACCAATTTACGGYAGGAACCTACTATGATACTTATRTCGGCTCTAATGGCTGCGACAGTGTAGACGCAACAACATTAACAGTTAACCCGATTGATTCTACTAATGCTGYAGCMACAATTTGTGATGGYGAYAGYATYMTGCTKGGYGGRGYTTACSAATTYWCKGYMGGAACYTAYTAYGATACTTATACTGGTTCYGATGGGTGCGACAGTGTTGTAGCTACYTCATTRAYGCTWTACTCTTTRCCYGTAATTAMTGTMTYRCCTTCRCCKGGMRTAGTTTGYAYAYTGGGYGATACMGTAACMTATACWGCRATKGGMGCKGCWACTTATACWTGGTYKCCMTCAACAGATTTAAGYGYTTCAACAGGCAGYACRGTTRAYGCWTKSCCWRCCASYSCSRYAACATTTACAATMGTTGGRACRTCTWCKGATGGKTGTGTGKMTTCMACWACGGTTGATTATCAAWTRAGYRYKGCATCRGTKGTAGCGARCTTTACTTCKGCTACMACRGTTTGCGAAGGCGGAGTGGTTTCGTTCACCAATACTTCTACCGATGCAACAGGTTTTAGCTGGGATTTCGCAGGTGGAATAACTGCAGATACCACATTGCAAAACCCAGATGTAACTTACAATACAGTGGGAACTTACGATGTAACGCTCACTGCATTCGGTTGTGGTGGCGACAGCACCATCACCATGAGTAATTACATTACGGTTAATCCGGTTTACACCAATTCTGTCAGCATGACTATTTGCTCGAATGACAGTGTAATGGCAGGTGGGGCGTACCAAAGCACAAGTGGCACTTATTATGACACACTGGTTATGGTGAATGGTTGCGATAGTGTAATTATTACCACTTTAACCGTAAATCCTGCATACAACCAAACCGTTAACATGACGATTTGCTCGAATGACAGCGTAATGGCAGGCGGTGCGTACCAAAACACAAGCGGCACGTATTACGATTCACTACTCACCGCTAACGGATGTGATAGCATTACTGTTACCATGCTCACGGTCAATTCAGCTTATCAAGGCACCGTTTCGCTTGCAATTTGTGCGGGTGACAGTGTTAAGATTGGAAATGCCTATCAGAACACTACAGGTCTTTATATCGATAGCATGCTTACAGCTGATGGCTGCGACAGCGTGATTATGACCACTTTGACGGTCAATCCGTTGCCGGCACTTATGGTAACGCCTTCACCGGGAGTGGTTTGCACCTTGGGAGATACCATAACCTTCATGGCAAGCGGTGCGGCAACATACGCATGGGCGCCTTCTACCGGGCTGAGCACGACAATAGGCGATTCCGTAATGGCTTACCCATTAGCCAATACGACTTACAATATCGTTGGAACGAGCAGCGATGGTTGTGTGGATTCTGTCACTGTAGATTATCAGCAAAGCGTTGCCGGTGCAGCAGCAAGTTTCACAGCTGATGTAACAACGGTTTGCGAAGGCGGAATGGTGATATTTAACAGCACTTCCACTAATGCAACCAATGTTGGCTGGTCGTTTGCAGGCGGTACAACTGCGGATACTACTGTTCAAAATCCTATGGTAACTTACGGCACGGCAGGAACTTATGATGTAACGCTTACCGCTTACGGCTGCGGTGCCGACAGCTCCATTATCATGAGTAATTACATTACTGTGAATGCACCGACTTTGGGCACAGCAACCGCAAGCATTTGTTCAGGCGACAGCATCATGCTGGGAGGAGCATATCAAACCACAGCGGGAACTTACACGGATGTATTTACGGGAGTTAACGGCTGCGATAGCACAGTTGTTACCACGTTGACAGTTAATTCCACCTCAACTAACAACGCAACCGCAAGCATTTGTTCAGGTGATAGCATTATGCTGGGAGGCGTTTACCAAACGACTGCGGGAACTTATACTGATGTGTTTACAGGCATTAACGGTTGCGACAGCACTGTTGTTACAACGTTGACTTTGAATTCAGGTTCAACCAATAATGCAACGGCAACTATCTGTCAGGGAGACAGCGTGATGTTGGGAGGCGCTTATCAAACCACAGCAGGTACCTATACCGATATATTTACAGGCGCCAACAGTTGTGACAGCACTGTTGTTACAACGTTGACTGTGAATTCCGGTTCAACCAATAATGCAGTGGCAACTATCTGCCAGGGCGACAGCGTAATGTTGGGAGGCCTTTACCAAACAACTGCAGGTGCTTACACTGATGTGTTTACAGGCGCTAACGGCTGTGATAGTACTGTTGTTACAACATTGACAGTCAATACCAGTTCAGCCAATAATGCAGTGGTAGCTATTTGTCAGGGAGATAGCGTAATGTTGGGAGGTCTTTACCAAACAAGTGCAGGTACATATACCGATGTATTTGCAGGTGTTAACAGCTGTGATAGTATAGTGGTAACTACTTTAACTGTTAATTCAGGCTCAACTAATAATACAACAGACAATATCTGCCAAGGTGATAGCATTATGCTGGGTGGAAGTTACCAAACAACAGCAGGTGTTTACACTGATGTGCTTACGGGTGCCAACGGCTGCGACAGCGCTGTGGTAACCACGCTTACCGTTGATGCAGCGGCCA
>NVWW01000074.1 GCA_002746335.1 Flavobacteriales bacterium
GCCTTTTGTCAACTTACTTACTTGCACTGTGGTAAACTGATTGACAGCAAAACCGACAAAGTACAATCAGAAATGACCATTGTTGTTGATGGAAACAAAATCACCAAAGTTGAAAAGGGATTTTCGGCTACACCTGAAGGTGCAAAAACCATTGATTTAAAAAGTAAAACTGTCCTGCCGGGTTTTATGGATATGCACGTGCATTTAGAAGGTGAGATGAACAAGAATAAATATGTCGAAAAATTCACCCGAAATCCAGCAGATATTGCCTTTGCATCGGTTAGATATGCTGACATTACGCTGATGACAGGTTTCACATCCGTGCGAGACTTGGGTGGCACAGGTGTCAACACTTCTTTGAGAAATGCCATAAATTCAGGAAAAGTGATTGGCCCACGTGTCTATTCAGCAGGAAAATCGCTTGCTATTACAGGCGGCCATGCAGACCCAACTAATGGCTACCGTGCCGATTTGATGGGAAACCCTGGCCCGAAAGAAGGAGTTGTCAACGGAGCAAATGATGCTCGAAAAGCCGTGCGGCAACGATACAAAAACGGTGCAGATTTAATTAAAATTACGGCCACAGGAGGTGTTTTAAGTGTTGCGAAAGACGGAACCGGCCCACATTTCAGTGAAGAAGAGATGAGCGTGATCTGCCAAACAGCAAAAGATTTAGGAATGAAAGTGGCCGCTCATGCTCATGGGGATGAGGGCATGCAACGGGCTATTCGGGCAGGAGTAGCCTCCATTGAACACGGTACCATGATGAGCGAGGCAACTATGGAATTGATGAAGAAAAAAGGCACTTGGTATGTACCCACCATCACTGCAGGAAAGGCGGTGGAGGATTCGGCCAAAATTCCAGGCTACTTCCCTCCTATCGTCACTCCAAAAGCACTCGAAGTTGGCCCGAAAATTCACGCTACCTTTTCAAAAGCCTACAAAAATGGTGTCAAAATCGCTTACGGAACTGATGCCGGTGTATATAAACATGGTAAAAACATGCTTGAGTTTCTCTACATGCATGAAGGCGGARTGCCAGTGATGGAAATTATTAAATCAGCTACCATTAACGCAGCAACATTGCTTGGAGTTGAAAATAAACTGGGAACCATTGAAAGTGGAAAATTAGCCGATATCATTGCTGTTAACGAAGACCCCAATCAAAATCCTAAAACGATGCTTAATGTTTCATTCGTCATGAAAGATGGCATCGTTTATAAAAATTCAAAACAATAAATTCTAAACTGTAACCTCAAAACTAAACAAAATGTTCGGAGACATGATGGGAAAACTTCAAGATATGAAGCAGCAGATGGACGAAATCAAAGCTAGGCTGGACACCATTACAGTAGAAGGTGAAGCCGGAAACGGAGCTGTGAAAATTACGGTTACCGGCAATCGAAAAATCAAAGGAGTCAAGATAAGTGATACCCTTNNNAATGCCGATAGGGAGGAACTGGAAGACCTACTCATAATTGCCCTCAACAAAGCCATAGAAAATGCCGATAAAGTAAATGAAAGCGAAATGCAGGGCGCAGCTATGGGCGTAATGCCTATGATGAAGGGATTGTTTGGGAAGTAATTCATGGAATACCTGATTATTGGGATTATTGCAGCAACTGCTTCTCTTCTCACATTTTTCTCCGGCTTCGGGTTGGGTACTATCCTTACTCCTGCATTCATGCTCTTTTTTCCCATTGATGTCGCCATTGCTCTAACGGGAATTGTACACCTGCTCAACAACCTTTTTAAACTGGGGTTGATTGGAAAACACATTAATACAAATGTACTTTGGAGATTTGGCCTTCCTGCTATGGCAACGGCTTTTGCAGGAGCATGGCTACTGACGACACTGGCCAGTTTTGAACCCATTTTCAATTATGAATTCATAGGGAAATCATTCAGTATTTCACCTGTCAACATCACCATTACCCTATTGATGTTGACTTTTGCCATGTTTGAATTGTCAAAAAAACTAAACAAAATTCAATTCGGAAAATATGCACTTATTCCGGGTGGGCTGCTAAGTGGTTTTTTCGGAGGACTTAGCGGGCACCAGGGGGCATTGCGAACCATGTTTCTTATCAAATGTGGGCTTTCGAAAGAATCGTTCATTGCCACGGGCGTTGCCATTGCGTGCCTGGTTGATGTCTCCCGCCTATTCATTTATTTTGAAAAATTTGACATGAATTTGCTCGAAACAAACTATGTACTGTTACTCACCGCTACGCTTTCCGCTTTTGGCGGAGCGTATTTCGGAAGAGTTGCTTTGAAAAAAATCACACTTGGTTTTGTACAAAAAGTTGTTGCTGTCATGATTATTATATTAGCTGTGTTACTTGGCACGGGCGTTCTAGAAAAATAACAGTCAATGTTTTTATCACAACAAAACTTATCCTTTGTGGAAATCATAATTTTGGTTTTTGTGATGTTGGTTTTTGTATTTGGAATCATTGTAATCCGATGGTTTTTGAAAAACACCCGAAATCGCAATTGAAATTATGGTTAATAGAAAAAATAACTGATCACCGATCGCTGACATGTAGCAATTAACGATTAACATTTTTCAAATTACGGAATTTTTTGTAACTTTAGGCCATGCTCTTCGATCCGGTAAATATCGTAGAAGAACTGCAAAAGGAACGAGAGAAAGCGTTGCTTGATGAAGTACAACGCATCCTGCTGGAAGATGCAATCACGGAAGGCAATATTACAGAGCGAATCCAAAAAAAATCCAAAGAAGAAGCTTCACTGCTTGAAATTTCAAAAGTATCCCACCTTATTTTCTCTAAAAAAGAAATCAAGGCCATTTGCGTTAAATACCGCCTGCGGTTTTTGGACAGCAAACGTTTCAAAGGCAAAATTCCCTATGAGGCTATTTTGAAAGTAAAGGAGTTCGAGCGGAAGCACCAAACTGAAGTCAGGTATTTTAAAATCATCGCCCCTGCTGAATCCTTTAAATTAGAAGACAACTTAAAGGACCCACTGCTATTTGCAGAGCTGGGAAGCGGAAAATACTGCCTGTTACATCAGTGGGGCAGCGACATGGAATGGCACCAAAAACTGCTGCTTTTCCCTTTTAGAAACATTAAAACACTTGGAATTTACACAGCATCGCTTGCTATCCTTATCACCCTTTTTCTGCCTGCCAGTTTCATGCCTGAATTTTACCAGAAAACCATTGGACTTGTCTTCTTTTACAAGGCATTTTCCTGCTTTATTCTTACGGGACTTCTTTTTACCTTTTCATTGATTTACGGCATTAAATCTTCAAAGGATTTCAGCGAAAACGTTTGGGAAAGCAAGTATTTTAATTAATAAACTCCACCCCTCCGCTACCCACATCGTAGATCGCTCCTGCAATAGAAATTTCGCCATTATTAAGCATTTCAATCAAAACCGCGCTATCGTTTTTGATATTCTCAATGGTAAGTTCTACATTCTTACGCACCACCGCATCTTTAAATTCAGTGGTATTGGGGTCTAATCCACTRCTTTCCTTTGTTGCTATTACAGCGGGCTTTATTTTATTCACCAATTCAGTGATATGCCCTAATTCTACACCATCACAAGCACCTTTTACTGCTCCACAGGCTGTATGCCCAAGCACCAGCACCAGTTTAGAACCAGCTACTTTACATGCGTACTCGATGCTGCCAAGCAGATCGTTGTTGACAATATTTCCGGCTACCCTCGCTGAAAATATATCGCCAATGCCCTGATCGAAAACGATTTCAGAGGGCACCCGAGAGTCAATGCACGAAAGCACCACAGCAAAGGGGTACTGCCCACCTGCTGTAGTTTGCACTTGCAACGGCAAGTTTCCTTGCTGCGATTGGTTAGCCAAAAACCTTTCATTGCCTGCTTTGAGCAGWTCCAAAGCTATATCGGGCGTAATTTTCGATTGTGATTCTTTTGTTTGTGCCATTATAGAAGTTAGAAATTGAAAGATTAATACTTTAATCGTCWAAACTAAGCAAAAAACTCATGGTGTCAATTCCATCGGCATAATCACTCAAAGCAGGGGATTGAGCTTGCCCGAATGGAATATAGTCTTTCCCAATTATACACTGTAAATTTTCTTTGTCCATTGTTAAACGTTCCAAAAGATTTTCTTTACTGGCATAATGCTCGTAAAACACTGTACTGACAGGTGATGCCAGCCCAATATCTTCTTTCAACAACAAAAAATCATTGTCCAAAAGCTTGGCATTTTGCATCAAATAGACGGTCCTGGCATAAGTGTGATTGTTGGCGTATTTATGATTTTCGATAACGCTTTTGTGCTCAAAAATAGCTTCATAAAAGCGTGTGAAATCATAGTTTTCAGGAACAAAAAATTTGGATACGTTTCGGCATCCCAAGCCGAAGTAGCGAAAAATATCTTCCCCAAGCGCATTCAATTCTTCCACAGATTCATCGCCAGTTAAAACAGCAGCTGAATTTCTGTTTTTGCGAATAATATGGGGGTATTTTCCAAAGTAATGCTCAAAATAACGGGCAGTGCTGTTGCTGCCGGTAGCAATTACAACATCTATATTTTTAAGCTGATTTTCTTCAAAATGAATCAACTTTTCAAACCTCGGCTCGATGATTTTCAGTTCTTTAGCAAGAAACGGCAATAAAACATTATCATCCGAAGATAATTTGCCCACAAAAACATTTCCGGATATGAGCACGCACAAAAAATCATGAAAGCCCACTAACGGTATATTGCCGGCTGAAATTACGCCTACTGTCTTTGCTATTGCTTCGTTTTCGATTTGCTTCTGATAAGTTTTTAGCCACTCTTCAAGCTCCTTTTTATTGAGCGTGTTTGCAACAGCTCTCAATGCATACCGCACATTTTCTTCAGTAAACCATCCGTTTTGATGCTTTGCTTTTTGAATAGCTTCACAGAAAGATTCACTGTGTTTTTTTAGTGGTTCTTCCTGCCTTATGTTCTCCGAAAGGAAATTATCAATAAAATCTGCAAGCAATGAAAAAGCGGCTATGCGTTGTTCAACTTTCATTCTGAATACCTAATATGTGGTATGACAAATAAATTTATTCGTAACTTTGTATGGCAGATAAAGTTTATGTGCGGGAACAAAGAAACACAAAAAGGATTTTGACATGGCGATAATAATTACAGATGAGTGCATCAATTGCGGTGCTTGTGAACCAGAATGCCCGAACAATGCGATTTACGAAGGCGCTGCCGAATGGCGCATGTCTGACGGCACATCGTTGAAAGGAAATCTAACCACACCGCTCGGAAACACTTATGATGCAGAAGAGCCGCAAGAACCGGTTGATATGGACGTTTATTACATAGTAACCGACAAATGTACTGAATGCAAAGGGTTTCACGATGAGCCGCAATGTGCTGCCGTTTGCCCGGTGGATTGCTGTATTGATGACCCTGACTACAGGGAAACCGAGGAGCAATTATTGACGAAAAAAGAATTCATGCATCTATAACGCGATTTAGCAAGTTGTGTTACAATATCGTGCTGTAACTTTGCACGGGATTTTTTTTGAAATAACTTTCGTCTTTTTGAGTTCAATCTGAAGTGAAAAAACTTATCGGCATAGCAGTTTTCATGCTTGGTTTCAATTGCTTTTCGCAAAAAAACAAACTGGTTGCGTTTGAAGATTCGCTGACATTGCAAAGAAAAGCAACGTTAAAAACTAAAAATGACGAACAGCGTTTAAAAGCAAACAACAATTTTATTAAAACGCTTGAAAGAGCTTTGCAGCAAGAAAAATCATTCGAACATTCATTCGATTCAGTTCCATACACGGCATTTCTCATGTCAAAGGATAAAAAATTCAGAATTATTAACTGGAATGTGCCGTTTGATAACGGCTCGCACCGCTATTTCTGCTTTATCCAATTATACAGTAAAAAGAGCAAATGTTATGAAACCTATCAAATCAACGATTACTCGGAGCAATTAACTAACCCCGAATACAAATCACTGAACTCAAAAACATGGTTTGGCGCATTGTATTATGAAATTATTCCACAAAAAACAGGCAAAAAATCATGGTATACTTTGCTTGGTTGGGACGGCAACGACAACCTTTCCAACAAAAAAGTGATTGATGTGCTTTCCTTTGCAGCAAATGGACAGCCAAAATTCGGAACAGCTATTTTCAAGACCAAAAAAGACACCAAAAGGCGTGTGATTTTTGAATACTCGGAAGATGCAATGATGTCAGTGAGATACCACCCAAAGAAAAATCAAATCGTTTTCGACCACCTTTCGCCACGCCAGCCGCAATTGGAAGGTGAATACCAATTCTACGGCCCTGACTTTACATATGACGCTTTTGAATGGCAGAAAAATAAATGGGTGTTGTTGGAAAACATCGAAATCACAAACGAATATGACGCTATTTACAACCCAGAATTAAAAAGCGAAGAAAAAAAGATTTACGAGCCAAAAAACCGTTAAAGTCTTTTGTGCAGGTCAGATACTCCTGAAATGCTTTTTAGCTTCACATTTCGTTTTTCCTTGTTATAAGCGTTCAGCAATTTGCCTGCATACTCGCTTTTCATACTCATGTACCTGATACGCAGGTAGGTTTCGTCAATCAAATAAACGATGGACTTGTTCTTATCGGCAATATAAAATTTTTCTGTTTGTGGAAAAGCACTGCAGTATTTCTCAACAATAACTTTACGGATGATTGCGGCATCATCAGTCGAAACATTCGCCACCACGAACTCACCATAAAAAAACTCATCATTCAGAAAGCAATAGATTTCATAGCCTTTCTTCTTTAAGAGTTTACTTTTATACATCAGCGCTTTCAGGTCGAAAGGAAGATTTTTGTATTCCATCCTATAACGTGGCTTACCCATATTCATCAAGAAACTGGTACGTTTTGTCCCGAATGCCAAGCGGTTAAATACAATTTCTTTTTGGGCACTAATACACTCGTAATTTTCCAGTTTTATCAAATGACGAACAAAATAATGGATGGGGTTGGCAGGGATGAACTGCTCATAAAAATCAGATTTGTAGTTCTTGTACTTGTAGATGTACCTCTGCGAAAACTCCTGGCTAAACATGACTAATAAAGTTTATATAAACATAAATAATCAAAGTTTATATATATATCTTACGTCAATTTTCAGGTAAGGTTACACTTAACTTGCTATGACAAATCCTAATATTTTATATCAATAAGCAGTTGATTTTCATATTATTGAGCACAAAATATTTTACAAACTTATTTTTTGTGTTTCTAATAACTTATTAAATATTGTCAAAAAAACGTCATTTTCTTACGTCATTTAATATTCAGCGTAGTGATTTAATTTTTGGAAAATATTTCGCAACTTCGCGCAAAATTCATCGAAAATGCTTGCAGAAATGACCGAAACAAAAAAAATACACAACTTCAGTGCTGGCCCGTGCATCCTGCCCAGGCAAGTACTTGAAAAATCTGCCAAAGCGGTCATTGAATTGGACGATATCGGCCTTTCTCTAATTGAAATTTCACACCGAAGCAAAGAATTTATTTCCGTGATGGAAAAAGCGAGGGCACTTGTAAAAGAATTGCTCAACGTGCCCGAAAATTACTCGGTCCTTTTTCTACAAGGTGGGGCGAGTTTGGGCTTTTTAACAGCTGCACACAATTTTATGAGAAAAGATGGGAAAAGTGCTTATACGGTAACAGGTGAATGGGCAAGAAAGGCAGCCAAAGAAGCGAAGTACGCTGGCGAAGTTGACATTATTGCCACATCCGAAGACAAAAACTTCAACTACATCCCGAAAAACTTCGAAATTCCTGCTAATGCTGATTACCTGCATTTAACTTCAAACAACACCATTTTTGGCACGCAGTTTAAATCATTTCCAGAAAGCTCCATACCCATTATTTGCGACATGTCATCTGACATTTTTAGTCGAAAAATTGACGTATCTAAATTTGCTTTAATTTATGCAGGCGCACAAAAAAACATGGGGACTGCTGGTACAACACTCTACATAGTCAACAACGATTTACTCGGAAAAACTGAACGTGAAATACCCTCAATGCTCAACTTGCAAGTACATATTGACAAGGATTCTATGTTCAACACACCTCCCGTTTTTGCTGTTTACACTTGCATGCTCACGTTGGAATGGCTCAAAAGCATCGGAGGTGTTGATGCTATTGAAGAAATCAACAATCAAAAAGCCGATTTAATATATGGTGAAATTGATCGCAACCCGCTTTTTGAAGGAACAACCGAAAAAGAAGATCGCTCTATTATGAATGCCACTTTTGTTTTAAAAGATGAAACACACAAAGAAGAATTCGATAAATTGTGGCAAGAAGCAGGAATTAGTGGGATAAAAGGCCACCGCTCAGTGGGTGGTTATCGCGCTTCGATGTATAACGCACTGCCACTTGAAAGTGTGCAAGTACTGGTAGATGTCATGCAAGAATTTGAAACGAAAATATAAATTGTAAATAATCATTAAATGAAGGTACTGGCAAACGATGGAATTTCACCAGCTGGAAAAGCAAAGCTCGAAGCTGCGGGGTTTGAAGTTTCTCTTGAGAAAATAGAGCAAAATAATTTAGCAGATGCCATTAACAAAAATGGCTATACGACACTGCTTGTACGCAGTGCCACTGAAGCAAGACAGAACTTAATTGACGCCTGCCCAAACCTTAAAATCATCGGGCGGGGAGGTGTCGGGCTTGACAATATTGATGTGAAATATGCACAATCAAAAGGCATCGAAGTGATCAACACACCCGGAGCTTCTGCACAATCGGTAGCAGAATTGGTAATGACACACATGTTCAGCATGGCAAGGCAGCTATACGATTCCAACCGGCAAATGCCGATCAAAGGAAATTCGGAATTCAAGGAATTAAAGAAAAAATACGGCAAGGGTCTTGAACTGAGAAAAAAAAGCATTGGCATTATAGGTATTGGAAAAATAGGACAGGAAGTGGCCAAATATGCACTCGGCTGCGGCATGCGAGTGTTTGCTTATGACCCTTGGGTGAATGAAATTGATATTAAAGTCGAAATTCAAAACACCGATGACGTTATCGTTACGATTAAACCGGGTGATTTAGACTATCTACTCGCAAACAGCGATTTCATTACGCTTCATGTGCCGAAGCAACCCGATGGCAGTGCAGTAATCTCAACTTCTGAATTTGAAAAAATGAAGAATGGAGTAATCATCGTAAATGCTGCAAGAGGTGGTGTAGTGGATGAAACTACGCTTCTCAATGCCTTGAACTCAGGAAAAGTTGCCCATGCTGCACTGGATGTTTTCGAAAATGAACCAACTCCAAAAGCAGAATTGCTCCAGCATCCAAATATTTCCTTGACACCCCACATTGGCGCGGCAACTGTTGAGGCACAGGAAAGAATAGGAGTTGAGTTGGCCGAAAAGCTTATTGCTTTTTTTGAAAAAGCACCTGTCGTTTAATCTTAAGGGAACTTCTAATAATTCATTCGCATCAAAATTTTCATCGTTTTTTAAAGACAAAGAAAAWTTTTGAAACACTATCGGGATAATGTAAGARAATTTGATGCTGTATTTGGAAAACTATGAAAACCCAATGGGAMCAAARATAAYAGACAACCTGACTGCGTTATATTTTTTATGAAATAGCTYAGGCTATTCCAAAAAAATATGCCTTGCATCTTATCTGTTATCTTTGGTTTTTGAAAGAAATGAATTATTAGAGGTTCCCTTGTTTTTTCTGAATTAGGTATTTGTTTAAACCTTCAAGGTCTGAAAACCTTGGAGGTTTTTTGTTACGGGTTTCCATCAATGTTTTACTTTTATCCTATGATTAAGGTATTTACCTCTGCTTTTTGCTCATTGTTGGTTGTTGTTTCATGGGCTCAGATGGAGCAACAAACGTTGCAGTGCAAAGTGGAAAARCAGTGGAACGAATCGGGACTGTCAAACACGAGTTTTTCCATCCAAAATCAAGCGGGGACTGCTTCCTGCACCGCAWTGCTTTCAGTTCGCACAGGCGCTTCCGTTACGGTTGATTTCAACCACTGTCAATCGCTTTTTAATGGGCTGCCTGCCAGCCTTATTTTCTCAAAAATTGACCAGCCCGACCAAGACAACATTTATGCTGAAAATCAAAGCGCTTCTATTAGAATTAAATTGGTCGGAAATGCCTATCAATTGGTGCAATTGATCCCAAAATCTACCGGTGCAAAAACACGTTGGAAATTCAACTATAGCGATACACCAATAGTAACAACTGTTAGTAAGCCCATTCAACCAGCAGACAACATTCAAAAAACAACGCCTGAACCATCAATTTCTGAAAAGAAAGGAGAAAGAACCATTCATGTTATTCAGAAAGACGAAAACATGTGGCGGTTGTCCGTAAAATACGGTTGTTCGGTGGATGATATCAAGCGATGGAATAATTTAAGTAGCGCGAGGGTTTATACGGGACAAAAGTTAGTGTTATATCACACCGGCACTGTTTCTGCGGTTGATGCCAGCAAAGAAGAAGTTGCTAAAACGACTACTATTGCTACCCAAAAAGCAATATCTGAAATTGAAAAAAAATATGATGCTCTTCAGGATGAAAACAAAAAATTGCAAAATGAATTGAAATCGGAAAAAAATAACAACGAACAACTTCAAGCCAAGCTTGAAAACAAATCCGAAAAACCGGAAAAGGACCAAGTGCTACAACAACAATATGATGAATTGACTCTAAAATATTCGGAATTGAAAGAGCAAAAAGAAACGCCAATCGATTCATCAGCAAAGGTAAAGGCAGAAGCAGCCAAATTGCAGTTTTTGTTTAACAACTTAATGAAAAAGCACAATATGTTAAGGGTGTCTTTTGATTCGGTTCAAAAAGCACAAAGCGAATTAATTGCAAAGCAATCTGAACAGGAAACAAAACCGATAACAAATGACGAAACTGTTTGGAAATCTGAGTACGAGTATTTGCTTAAAGAGCACGCAAAACTAAAAGGTGAAAACGAGCACTTGCAAAAACAGTTGAAATCAGTATCATCTGCACCGTCAGGGCCATTGCTTACGGAAGAATCAAAGGAAAAATTAGTAGCATTTCAGCAAAAAGTGGAGCAGGTGCGCGACCAATTGGCTAATCTGCGCACACAATTCAAAACTGCGCAGCAGGAGGAAGGCAAACCTACTATCAAAAAAGATGTTCTGCCCCACGGTGAAGCGGAAATAAGAGCCGAACTTACAGATACATTGGCTTTCTCGGGGTTTTGCCAAAACAAAATCACAGAATATTTCAGCGATAGCGGGGCAACAGAAAAWTTTCARCTKAAAGAATACTTTTATTTCACATTGAATGAAAAYGGGGAAATCACAGAAATTGCCGATGAGCGTACAGAAATGAACGAAAACACAAGCGTGCTTTCCGAAAATGATTTGGGCGAATTGAAGCAACTGAAGTTCTACCCAGCTCAAAAAGGTGGCTCTCCTACCGAAGTAAAAATTCCTTCAGGTATTGTTGTTGATGTTAACAAAACGGATTACCGMRTAAAAATTTCCAARAAGAAAATCCGTGTGTACCGTATYCCACTGTTTGTTGAGCATTTGTCWAAGAARCATGCACACCATTCATTAATTATGGAAGAATTTTCAAAAGAAGTGCGCGAATACGGGCATTACAACATCACCATTTTGGACGGAACACTTGCCATGAATGAATATTTGGTGAAAGAATACAATCCCTTTGCTGAAAAACACGCCACATTTTTTCAGCAGCCCGTTTTATCTGTTGTAAAGTTTGAAAAGGTAAAAATGGGGTTCGAAGAACAGTAACTTCAAACATCTGTTAGAAATTCCACAAACTTGCATTGAATCGTTTACTAGGCTGCGTTACTTTTACGCTCAATAGTTCTTCTTTAATTCTTCTCTCCGTTTTAACCTCACTGAAGGGCGGTTTTGCAACTGGGCCGCCCTTCATTCTTCTTTTATAGAGGTTCCCTAAAATACTTTTTGTGTGATAGAATGAGGCAGTATAGGCCTATCAGGTATTGGCAATCGGACCGCCCCTCTTTTTATACCATATTATCTTGAATTCTATATATTTGTAGCTTCCTATAAATTAGGCAAGCACAACAAATCCAACTATTTAATCTCTTAAACATGAAAAAAACCCTACGTTTATTTTTTGCTGTTTTTATTATTGGAATATCAGCAAATGCTTTCGCCCAGCGCTATGTTAGTGAAAACTTTACCAATGTAAAGACTACCGATCAGGTGGTTTATGGCCAAAACTGGACGGTTATCACCATTCCAATAACGGGTAGCCAAAGCCTGCAAGACCTGCAAATGACGGTTTACGAACCTGCAGGCGATACAGTTTCCGAGCGGCCTTTGGTTATTTTCATCCATACGGGGAGTTTTTTACCAAAAGGAGTAAACAGTTCCACCACAGGTGAAAGGCAAGACAGCGCTGCAGTAGAAATTTGCAGGCAGCTTGCTAAAAGGGGGTATGTGGCGGCAGCCATGTCATACCGCTTAGGATGGAACCCGCTTGGCACACAAGATGAACGAACAGGCACGCTCATTAATTCAGTTTACCGTGCCATTCAAGATGCAAAAGTAGCGGTACGTTATTTCAGAAAGGGTTATTCCAATGATGGAAATCCTTATGGCATTGATCCCAACAGCATTACATTGATGGGGCAAGGTTCAGGCGGGTATATCGCTTTGGCTTATGCTACGCTTGATAAAGGGCAGGAAATCCAACTCACTAAATTTTTTGACTTTTCACAAGCTCCTCCCGTTCCGTATGTGGACACACTTGTGGCAGGAAATTATGATGCCTTCGGTGGGGACCCCGCATGGAATTACGAAAATCATGTAGGTTATGCTAACGATATTAATTTGGTAGTGAATCTCGGTGGCGCTTTGGGGGACTCTTCTTGGCTCGAGCAGGGGGACGTTCCTATGGTTTCATTTCATTGTCCCAGCGACCCGTTTGCACCTTACGCTTTTGGGCCGGTTATTGTGCCTACTACGGGTGATTTTGTAGTTGATGTCAGCGGAAGTTATGAAGTGGCTCGAATATCCAATCAATTCGGCAACAACGATGTACTTGTCAATGCCGGCTTTAACGATGTTTTTACACAACGAGCCAATGCAGTAAATGACGGTTATGAAGGGCTTTTCCCATTTGTATTGTCAACGGCTCAAAGTGCGCCCTGGGAGTGGTGGGACCCGAACGACCCAAACCACAGCAGCAGTATCCAAACCAATCCCGATATGTCAAAAACAAAGGCRATGGCCTATATTGATACCATTATGGGTTACTTTAATCCAAGGGCAGTTGAAGTWCTTGGTCTRGATACCTCCACGGCTTATATTGACCCAAACGATGACAAAGACACYACCATTATATGGGTGGGRAAAGAAGAAATGTTYGTAGAAGATGGGGTGAAGATTTACCCCAATCCGTCTAATTCATTGGTCAATATTTATAGTAACAATCCTCAAAACCTTATTTTGAATGTAGAATTGTATGACATGACAGGCAAAGCAGTAAAAACTGAAAATGGTATTAATTCGCTTGTTTATTCGTTTAGCAAAACGAATTTGCCGGCCGGGTTGTATTTTATCCATGTGAAGTTTGAAAACAGCACAGCAACAAGGAAAGTGATATTTAGATAATAAATTTAGCAGAAGAAGAAAATGCCCTTCGCAATTTTGGAGGGCATTTTTTTTTATTTTTACCCAATTCAAATTTTTAATGATGGTTATCCGCTTTATTCAAATAATTGCTTTTACTTTTCTTTTGGTGGGAAACGGATTTTCACAAACCACTGTGAGCGGTGTCATCAAAGATGATGTTTCGGGCGAAACGCTCATTGGTGCAAGCGTTGTCATCAAAGGCACCACCGTTGGTGTTACTACCGATATTGATGGCAAGTTCGAACTGAAAACCGATCGAAACCCGCCATTTACGATCGTTATCTCTTTTATGGGCTATACTGCTAAAAATTACCAGGTCAATGATGTGAAAGAGCGCGTTAAATTCACCCTGCAAAGCAGCGAATACCAGCTTGAAACAGTAGAAATAGTAGATACGCGCATCACAGAAAGGCAAAAGCAGGCCGCCCAAACCATTGAAACAATGGACATTATCGCCATTAAGGAAACGCCTGCTGCTAATTTTTATGAAGGGCTTGGGCAACTTAAAGGTGTTGATTTGATTTCGGCAAGCATGGGTTTTCAGGTAATTAATACGCGTGGCTTTAATTCAACAAGCCCCGTGCGTTCGCTGCAATTGATTGATGGAGTGGATAACCAGGCGCCAGGTCTCAATTTTTCGCTTGGGAATTTTCTAGGTTCTCCGGAATTAGATGTGCAAAAAGTGGAGTTGATTGTTGGTGCCAATGGCGCGCTGTATGGTCCCAATGCTTTCAATGGTGTTATCAGCATGACAACTAAAGACCCGTTTCTTCATCCCGGCTTGGATGTGATGACAAAAATAGGGGAGAGAGGTCTGCTGGAAACAGCCCTTCGCTATGCACATTCGTTTAAAAATAAAGATGATGAAGATAAATTCGGAATCAAAGCCAATTTCTTTTACATGCAAGCCAATGATTGGGTGGCCGATAATATGGAGCCAGCATCACAGTCAGACCACGATTCGCTCAATCCGGGCGGTTATGATGCAGTAAACCGCTATGGCGATGAGAATTTAACGGGAGGCATTAACAATGCAACGAGCAATAACGGTAAATTCAATACGCCTGGGCTTATGCGATGGTATCGTGATGGCTATGAAGAAAAATACCTCGTGGATTATGACACTAAAAACATGAAAGCCAACGTGGGGCTGTATTACAAATTGAAACCCGATGTGGAGTTGATTTATAATTCAAGTTTCGGAAACGGAACAACCGTTTATCAGGGTGACAACCGCTACAGTTTGAAAGACATTTTGTTTTTCCAAAATCGATTGGAGTTTCGCAAAAAAGATAAGTTTTTTATCCGCGCTTATTCCACTCACGAAAATGCCGGAAACTCTTATGATGCAGTATTTACGGCCTTTTTAATGCAAGAAGCAGCAAAGAGCAACAACGATTGGAGCAAGGACTACCGCAATTACTGGAACGTTAATGTAAAGAAAAGAGTGAAAAATCTACCCGGCTATGAAGATTGGCAAGTTGGGCAAGATTTTGATGAATGGCTTGCCTGGCAAGATGAATTTCTGGAGGGTTATTACGATTCGTTGGTCGTATTTCATGAAGAAGCGCGTGTGTATGCAAATGAAGAAAGCCCGTTTATACCGGATGATTACAACCGCTTTGAACCGGGTACGCCCGCATTCGATTCCCTGAAAAAAGTGATCACTTCCCAAAAATCATTTCTTGAAGGCGGTTCGGGGTTTTATGACAAGTCAGCGCTGTACCACGTGCAAGGTGAGTATAAATTTGAGCCGATGGCTGACGGTAAAAAACTTTTTGACGTCATAGTGGGAGGCAATTACCGCATCTATACGCCCAATTCACACGGCACTATTTTTAAGGAAGAGCCGATTTACGACACCATTTTTACGGCCGATACCTTCGATATTGACACTTCTTTTACAAAAATTACGAATGAAGAATTTGGCTCTTACATTGGCTTTGAGACAAAACTGTTTGATGAAAAACTAAAGTGTAATATTGCCATCCGGCTGGACAAAAATCAGAATTTCGATTACCTGTATTCGCCTGCATACTCTATGGTATATGTGCACAACGATAACCATACTGCACGGGTTTCGGTTTCTTCTGCTATCCGAAACCCCACGCTGGGCGATCAGTACCTGCATTACAATATAGGCAGGGCAATCCTTATCGGAAACCTGGAGGGATACGATTCATTGGTCACGGTTGAATCATTTCTCGACTTTGGCAACTCACTCAACCGCGACACGTTGGTGTATTTCAATGTTGATCCGATTCGCCCGGAAAGAGTATTAGCTTTTGAGGTGGGATATCGGGCTACGCTATTCAATCACTTATACTTGGATTTAGGCTACTACAAAAACTGGTACCGCGATTTTATCGGCTATATGCTCGGAATTGAGACCGCGTTTGACTCGCTATCAGGTTTTCCGATACCGAGCGAAACGCAGGGCTTCCGCGTGGCGGCCAACGCTAACGAGCAGGTAACCACACAAGGCATGGCGTTGGGTTTCAACTATTATTTCAAAAGGTATTATGCGATTAACGGAAACTATTCGTGGAACCAGCTCATCACCCAAACAGACGACCCGATTATTCCAGCCTACAACACACCCGAACATAAATTTAACATTGGGGTTTCGGGAAGAGGTATTGTGGGGCAAATAAAATTAGGCGACAGCACAGCCATTAAAATTCGCAACTTCGGGTTTAACTTTAACTACAAGTGGATATCCGGTTTCCAATATGAAGGTTCGCCCCAGTTTACGGGCTATGTGCCCACTTACGACATGTTTGATATACAGGTAAACTATAGAGTGCCTAAAATCAAAACCACGTTTAAATTAGGCACTTCCAATCTTTTCGGGTTGCGTCCTTTCTTTGAAGACAACGACCTTACCTTCAACGAAAAGCTCAAAGACGCTTTTGACAACAGAAACATGCAGGTGTATGGCGGTCCTTTCGTAGGCCGCATGGCTTACTTTTCTATTTTGGTGGAGTTGAATAATTTGTAAAGTTTCCTTAGCGAGTGAGCTGGCTGCTCTGTGAGCGTTTTAATATGTTCAGAAACCTGCTCATGCCTTTTTGAAATGGATTTGGGGCGCTCTAAAACCAACTCGGGGCGCTTTTAACTGTTCGGCAGTGAATCTCAACTTCACTTTTGTCCCTGCATAGTACGGGGCAGGCATGCCGGGGTGTTTGCTATGTTTAAGTGTTCTGAAACAAACTCAGCACGCTTTTAAGCCATCTCTAATCTTTCTGAAGTGATGTGTGGGCGTTCTGAAGCCGACTCGCACCTTTCTGGGTGCTCCGACCCCTCCCTCGCTCCTTCAATTGACCTCACCCCCAACCCCTCTCCTCCAAGGAGAGGGGAGTAAAGTCCTTCTCCTGTGGGAGAAGGATTTAGGATGAGGGCAAAAGAGGAAAGTTATTTGCAGGATTTGTTTATTTTGGTGCGGGAATTGGAAGCTCTTGGGATAGTAAACTCCAAATTGATGTTCTGGTATTACCGGAATGAGAATAATGAATTTGATACGTTATTTCCAAAGATAAAGGCGAAGGAGATTCGTGCGCTGCCTATTGTTGAGGAACCAGATACAGCACTTGCTGAGCTGGTCAAAAGGAGAATTGAAGAAACATTGGAATTGCATAAGAGGTAAGAGTAGTTCACCGATTTGCTGCAAAGCAAATTCGATATAGAGAAGCCAACCAAGAAACTGCGCAAGCAGAAATCGACCGAACAGACAAGAAAATAGATGCTATGGTATATCAACTATATGGTTTAACAGATGAAGAAATAGCTATTGTTGAGAATTCTGAGGGAGATTCATGAACACCTTTAATAATAAAACTATGTGTGAACAAATAAAGGTTGTGGAGGGAGATGTTAAATGATTTCATGTATTCAAATATTGAATGACTTTAGAAACGCTTGGGATAAATACAATTTTTTGGTCTATGGTTTATTAGCCATAATCGTCATATGGAGGTTTATCATTTTTTTAAAAAACAATCGTAAGAAAAAAACCGAAGGAATTAAAAATGAAATTGCAACCACTAAAAATGAAATTAGCTCTACTATGAGAAAGTTAAGAAATTGGATTCTGCAACAAACGATAGCGCATAATAACGCTCCTAATACAAAAGGAAAATTCAATATAGAAGAAATTGAAAAGATGAATGATGTGGCGTGTTTCAATTACTTTTATACTGGGGATGATAAAGGGTTATTAAAAAGAGAAGATTCGGTTTTAGCATTAGACATAATGAAGATACTTAATGAAACTGATAATATTTTGACATTATTAAAAACGCTCAAAGGAAAATCCAAGAAAGAATTTCAATTAATTATAGGCAGCATCAAACCATTTATTAATTCTTATATTCGAGATATTGCAAATATAAAATCGGATTGCCACCCTAACATTAATAAAAAGTTTATTTCTATAAGAACGAAGAAAGAAATAGTATTTAAGCTGAAATAGATAAAACAGACAAAGAGATAGACGGGATGTGGTTTACGAGTTATATGGGTTGAGTGAGGAAGAAATAAAGATTGTGGAGGGTTGAGCAATAGGTCCTAACCCTCTCCTATGAGGGAGGAGAGGGAACTTTTACTCCCTTCTCCTGTGGGAGAAGGGCTGGGGATGAGGGCTAAAACCAATGAAAAGCATACGACCACACTACTACGGAGCGAGCACCAAGGCCTACAAAACCGCCCGTGATTTGCGCAAGTCGCAAACCAAAGCCGAGAAAATGTTGTGGCATATTCTCCGCAACCGCAATATCGGCAACCACAAATTCAGACGGCAGCACCCCATCGGGCCTTTCTTTGCCGACTTCTATTGCCATGAAGCGCTGCTGGTGATAGAAGTTGACGGAGATATTCATGAACTGAAGGAAGTAAAAGAGTATGATGCCGAAAGGCAGGAGTACATCGAAGGACTTGGGTTAACGGTGCTTCGCTTTACCAACGAAGAAGTGCTGGAGGAGCCGGACAGGGTGGCCGAGGAGATTGAGGCTTTTTTGTGTTAATGAATGAGCAGTTTTTGGATACTTTTTGCATCACCTGCCGCTATGCTCACGAAATAAACTCCGCTTGGTTGGGCTGTTAGGTCAATTTGAGAATTAATTCACCCAAAACATTGTAAATTCAACTCTACAGCTTTTCTTCTTATTATTTCAGGTTGTACGTAATTTAAAACTTAATTATGTTAATTTTGAAACTAATCGATTAAATAAGTCATATTGAAAGCACTTTAGCCGCATTCATCTTATTATTTCAAGCAAAAAAGCCATGAAAAAAGAATCTTTATTCCGCTTTGCACTAACATTAACAATGTTAATTATCAGTGCCGATGTTGCCAAGTCCCAATGCAATGATTGGGGCTGGATTGACCAAATAAGCAGCCAATTTGATGTATATGTGAAAAATGTTTGTACTGATTCATCAGGCAATGTATATGTAATAGGCTATGGCGGCAATGGGACTACTGTTGGCGATTCAATACACTCGGGAGACACATACGTCATTCAATTGAACAGCCAAACCGGAGCTGTAAAATGGCTAAAAAGCATATCCGGTAAGTTTTCACAAAATGACAGGGCAGGAATTGTTGCTGACAACCAAGGTTATATTTACATCACAGGTTCATTTACCAATATCATGAATTTTGGTGATACGTCAATTGGTAGTTTTGGTCAGCGGGGGGCTTATGTTGCTAAGTTGGATACTACTGGAGCGTTTCAATGGTTAAGGCAGGGTAAAAATTATGATAACTGGATAATTAACGGCAATGAAGTAGTGGTAGATAATCAGGGTAATGTTACATACATTGGCAACTATATAGATTCCATGGATTTGGGCGATACGATACTTTATGTTTCAGGTACTTCTGACCGGTTTATAGTACAATATGATGCCAATGGAAATTTCAATTGGGTCCATTCTATTCCAACAGTATATAATTCTTATTTGGGAGCCATATTCGCTGATAATACCGGAGACATATATGTTGCCGGATATTTTGGATGGAGCTTTAGTGGTGCAGTAACCTTTCCTGATACAACTATTGCCTCAGTTGGCAATACAGATTTCTTTTTCGCCAAATACGCCAGCAATGGCCAGTATTTGTGGGTCAAGCATGGAGCGGGACCAGATAATGACGGCTTATATGCCATAGATGATGATGCAAATGGGAACATATACATTATAGGTTACCACAGAGGAGGTTTAACATTTGAAGATACTACCTTAGTAAACAGTTCTGGAAAATATGCTGCCTTCATAGCAAAATTTGACAGTACTGACCAACTGGTATGGATTAAAGACACCGTAACAAATACCAACAATTTCCCGGACGATATGGCCATAGCAAATTCAGACCGAATTGCTATTTCAGGGGCATTTTTGGACTCCATTATTATTGGTGATACCATATTGTATGGCGGTTCGGTGTATCAAACCTATTTAGCAGAATATGACCTAAATGGAAATTTTTTATGGGTAGACCAAATAGAAGGAAATTCAAGTGGTCTTTTCACACAAGTAGCCAAAAACGCACAGGGAAATATCTTTTTAGTTACGGGCTTTGAAGACACTATTTATGTGGCAGATACATTTTATGTCTCCACTACTTCTTTAACCAATCAAGACGGTTTAATTGCTTCCTATTGTGTTCAACCTTCCCCTGCTGCACTTTCACCTGATACCACATTAACTATTAACGGTGATACTATATTTTGTGAAGGTGACAGTGTGATTCTGAGCGTTCCGGCAACATCTGGTACCTATCAATGGTATAAAGACGGAAGCATTTTAGCGAATGATACCACAAATAGTTTGACGGTATTTGCTTCGGGGGGCTATTATGCTATCCTGTTTTTAGGAGGTACTTATGACACTACAAGACAAATCAATGTGACCGTAAACCCAGCATTTAGCAATACACTAAACTCAAGTATATGCAGCGGAGACAGTTTATTAGCTGGAGGAAGTTATCAAACAACATCAGGTACTTATTATGATAGTTTGAGCACTTCTAACGGCTGTGACAGTGTGACGATAACTATTTTGATCGTCAATTCGATAGACACGACTAATATATCCACATCCATGTGTGAGGGGGACAGCATAATGTTAGGAGGCGGATATCAAACTACTGATGGAATATATTACGATACTTACTCGGGTGCTAATGGTTGTGATAGTGTAGTTGCGACAACTTTGGCAGTGAATCCAACTTACAACATTTCACAAACAGAAAGCATTTGTCAGGGCGATAGTGTCATGCTGGGTG